>JBAYZQ010000021.1:0-20921 GCA_041672385.1 Sphaerochaetaceae bacterium
TTTCAATTTTACTAACTTGAACATTTCCATGAGGATCTCTATCAGCAAGAAGTTGACCTTGAATTCCTTCTGGAAGAAGAGTGAAAAGTTCACAAGAGGTTTTTGAAGCATTCTTTAGTACAAAGTCCTGCTGCATCTTAAAACTTGTACAAGAAGTAAATTCTTTTTCATTTTTGGCAAGAAGAGAATTTAATTCAGCTAACAAAGCTCTAAACTCAGGAATAAACTCAACGAGTCCTTCAGGAACTAAACATACACCAAAATTCAAGCCCTTATTTCCACGAGAGACAACAACTTTTACAATACTATCAATTATTTCAGAAAGACTTGTTTTATTTTTTTCAACTTCTTCACCAATAATACAAATATTAGGTTGAGTCTGAAGTGCACATTCAAGTGCAATATGACTGGCACTTCGTCCCATAAGACGAATAAAATGCCAATATTTCCTAGCACTATTTGCATCACGTGCAATATTACCAATTAATTCACTATAAGTTTTTGTAGCTGTGTCAAATCCAAATGAAACTTCAATTGATTCATTTTTAAGATCACCATCAATAGTTTTAGGGCAACCTATTACCTTTACAGAACTTTTTTTAGCTTTGAAATACTCTGCTAAAACTGCTGCGTTGGTATTAGAATCATCTCCACCAATTATGATAATTCCACTGATATCATGTTTTTGACAAACTTTAATACATTTTTCAAACTGGGTTTCTGATTCAAGTTTAGTTCTTCCACTTCCAATAATATCAAAACCACCAGTATTTCTATAAGAAGCCAAAAAATCGGCTGTAATTTCAACATAATTATCATCAGTAAGCCCGCTAGGTCCACCTTTGAACCCAAAAAGTCTATTATTAATATTTGCTTTCTTTAAAGCATCAAAAAGACCTGCAATAACATTATGACCACCAGGAGCCTGTCCACCGGACAAAACTACTCCAACATTCATAATATTTGAGATCCCTTCATTCTTTCCTTTATTAAAGCTTACTTTTGGCATTCCAAAAGTATTAGGGAAAAGCTTTTTTAATTCTTCTGCATCTGAGACAGAAGTTGTTTTCCCGCCTAAAACAGGAACAACTGTATTAATATCCCCTACCAAAATTTTTGGTAGTTTTGGCTGATATTCATATCGACATCTTTGTAAAGGTGAAACCATTATTTCCTCCAGAACTATACTATATTTTCATGTACATTCTAATGATAATAACACAGTTGTTCAATAACACTACATCAAAAACACATTGTTAGTCTTTGCTTCTTTAAGATCCTCTTCAGTCCAAATAGAAGCCTGTACCTCTCCAATATGTGCCTTATGCAAGAAAAACATGCAAAGTCTACTTTGGCCAATTCCTCCACCAATAGTTTGAGGAAATTCACCATTAAGGAGTCTTTGATGCCAATATAATTCCTTCCTTTCCATAAAATTACGCATTTTTAATTGCTTTATAAGAGTTTCGCTATCAACTCTTATACCCATCGAAGATAGTTCAAGAGAATCTTGTCTAACTGTATCCCAAACAATTATATCACCGTTCAACCCACAGTAATGATGTTTTTTGCCATCTTTACCAACATATTCTTCGGTTTCAGTTGACCAATCATCATAATCAGGACTTCTTCCTCCATGGCTTTTACCATCACTGAGTTCTTTTCCTACTCCAATTATGAATATAGCTCCATAACGTTCGGCTAATTTTCTTTCTCTTTCGACGCTATCCAAATCAGGATACATCTTTAAGGCATCTTCACTTTGAATAAAAGTTATATTTTTTGGAAGGACTCTAATACATTCAGGGTAATTCTGTCCAATGAGGAATTCGGTTCTCTTTAAAGCTTCATAAATCTTTAATACCATTTTTTTTAGAAAATCTAGGTTTCTTTCTTCTGAGCTCATAACCCTTTCCCAATCCCACTGGTCAACATATATTGAGTGAATATTATCAATGTCATCATCGGGTCTAATCGCATTCATATCAGTATAAAGTCCTGTTTCAGGTTCAAAATCATAATCAGCTAATGCCATTCTTTTCCATTTGGCCAAAGACTGAACAATTTCCATTTGGCAATTATTCATATTCCCAACTTCAAAACCAACTGGACGTTCTACACCATTTAGGTCATCATTAATACCACTCCCTTTTTTAACAAATAAAGGGCTAGTAACTCTTGAAAGTTTAAGTTCTCCACTTAACTCTCGTTCAAATGTGTCTTTTACAAATTTAATTGCTCTTTCTGTCCTTTGAGGATCTAGAAGAGATTTGTAATTTTTTGGAAATATAGATGCCATAAAAACTCCTTATATGGTTTTTTATACAAAAAGACGTATATTCAACCTATTTTTTAATTAATTAATTTATTCTATAAATTATACTCATCATAAGCTTCAGGGCATACTGCCTCAAACTTAAATTTATTATTAATCAGTTTTGTATAAAACTCAGCTGTTTCTTTTTCACCATGAACAACAAATACTTTTTCTGGAACATTTTTAAAAGCTTCAAGCCAACGCAAAAGACCTGATTGATCAGCATGTCCGCTTAATCCTTCAAGCTCAACTATTTTTGCATTAACCTTAATCTCTTCACCAAAGATTTTTACGTTTTTCTCACCACCAAGAATTCTTCTTCCCAAAGTTCCTTGAGCTTGATACCCCGTAAAAACTATTGCACACTCACTTCTCCATAAATTATGCTTTAAATGGTGCTTTATTCTTCCAGCCTCACACATTCCACTTGAAGAGATAATCACACAGCTTTCCTTTCTGCTGTTAAGCTTCTTTGATTCACTGGCTTCTGTGACAGTTACAAGGCTTGGAAAAATTATTGGATTTTCACCTTCTGAAAATACTTTCATAGATTCATCATCGTAATAACCTAAAACATTTTTACTAAAAACCTTTGTAGCTCTTACAGAAAGAGGGCTATCAACAAATACAGGTACATTAAAATTATTTTCATAGTAAAGGTAACGAAGAAGATAAAGAATTTCTTGAGTTCTTCCAACAGAGAAAGATGGAATAATAACATTTCCACCTTTACTAAAAGAATCTTCAATTACTTCTTGTAGTTTCTTGGCCCTAGCACAGGTCTTCATGGCCTCTTTATTATGCTCTCGATCTCCATAAGTTGATTCCGTGACAACCCAGTCTGCATAACTAAGATAATCAGGGTCTTCAATTATAGGTTGATTAAGATTTCCAATATCTCCACTGAAAACAATTTTCTTTGTTTTATCTTCTTCAAAACACCATAACTCAATGGATGCAGAACCTAAAAGATGTCCAGCATCAACAAATCTTATTTTTACATTATCATTTAAGTAAATTTCTTCATCGTAAATATGGGATTCAAAAAGAGTTAATGCTTTTTCAGCATCTTCGGTATCATAAAGAGGTTCAACTCTATCAAGTCCTGCTCTTAAATTTTTTCTAGATTTCCACTCAGCATCAGATTCTTGGATATGGGCACTGTCAAGTAACATAATCTGACATAAATCAGATGTTGCTCCAGTACAGAGTATTTTACCTTTAAAACCTTTCTTTACAAAATAAGGAATTTTTCCACTGTGATCTATATGGGCATGAGTTAAAAGGATAAAATCAAAAGCTTCTGGATTAATCGGCATTTCATAATTATTCATTTGTTTTTCATCTGATCCTTGAGCAAGTCCACAATCAACTAAGACATTTAAGCCTGCAGCTTCTAGAATATGCATACTTCCCGTAACTTGCTTTGCCGCTCCAAAAAAAGTTAATCGCATTATTTTCTCCTTCCTTTTTAGAATCCCAAAGATTCTCCTACTATAATTACATTGATTCTATCTTTTATTCTTTGGCGAGATAAAATGACAGTTGAACAGCAAATTGTATTTTCGCAACCTGAATTTTCACACATTGTCTTATCTAAATACATGCAATAACCTTGTTTGCTACAAAAAGTATCAGCTCCTACTCTATCACAATTTGTAGGGGCACTTTCTAAGCGAACTCTTTCTACTGCCGCTTCTAAATTACTAACTATCTTATTTATTCCACATACAACAATTACTCTTTTGGGACCAAAAATCATGGCACTTACCCTGTTTCCATTACCATCAACATTATATAAAAGTCCATTTACGGTAATTGCATTTGTTCCAGTTAGAAAAGTATCACAATCAAAGGCTTGGCGTTTAAGTTTTTCAAGTTCTTCTTTTGTTAGGTTTTTATCAAACCTATCTAGCATATTATAATTTCCTTCTCTAACTTCTTCAATAACTCCACATTCTTCTAAAGTTGTAGATCCACCAAAAGCAATGGACTCACCTTCTTTTAACATTTTTTTTAACAGAGGAACAACTTCATTTGCCTTTTCAACGTAAAAGCCCTTCATATTATTTTTTTCTAAAGAATGTATAACTTTTTTACTAATTAGAGCATTATGCTTTTTTAAACTTTCATTCATTTTATTTCCTCCTAGCCTTAGCAAAAAGAAAAAAACTCATTTACTAAGGATTTATAATCACCCTCTACCATCATCTGATGATTAGAAAGAGGACTAGTCAAATAAGCTTTGCAATCTTCAATTTTTAATCTTACTTGAGTTCTACAAAGATCCATTTGATTTAGGTTTTCTAGTAAATCGCCAAGTTGAACAAAATATCTACCATCTTCCCAACATTTAAATAAAGTATAGGTAGTTTTTTCTAATTCACCTTTTACAGCTACTCCTATTCCACTTTCAAAATGGGTTGTAAGTTTATAGCTTTTTGGCATTGTTAAAGGAAGTACACAATGAGCAAGCACCATTTCACATTTATCTGTATCAATAACACTTGGATTTGCCATAAATACTGGTTTTTTTGATAGTTCTCCTACAATAAACATTGAAAAAAGTGACCTACTATCCGCTTCACAAGCTGCGTAGATACCTTGAGCGTTTAAAATAGCCAGAGCTAAACACCCTGTATTGTTATAAGGTTTAAGCAAATCAAAACATCTTACAGCAACTCCCTGTAAGTTATACTTATCAACTAGTCGTCTAACAGCTCCATAAATACAAAGAGCTTTTTCTGTTTCAGCTAAATCAAAGGATTTCTCTTTTAGCTCTAAGGTATACTTATTATCCTCATAGGTAAACTTATCTATTTCTTTGAAAAACTCTTCCATTGTAATTGTAATTAGACTAGCACCATAATGTGTTTTTAAAACTTCAGGCTTAATGGCGCTGGCTATTAAGTCAGGATAACCAATTACTCCCAATCGAGTGTGCTTAAGTTTTGTTTTTAAAGAAAAGATATTAATAATTTCTTCCATTCTTTTTGCACAACTTTCTATATTGCCATGAATAATTTCACCTTTTATTCCCATTTCATTGGAATATGATAACATTTCTAACGCTGCGGCTAGAGAATTATCAGTTTGGGTCGTTATAAAGAAAAATGGTCCATCCATAGACTCTGTTACTTTTTGAAATATCTTTGAAGTTCCTCCAGAAGTAACAAAAATAAATTTTATTTCTTGTTCTTTAAATTCTTCTTCATTTACTAAATGTAAAGAATTATTTTTTATGCAATTTGATAATTCATCTAGGTAATTTTTACTTTGATTTAAAAACTCTTCGCTTGAATTAAGTAAGGAATGTAACAGTAATACACCAGAATCCATATTTACCTCCAAAACTCTTAATCTAGAATTCATTCTATAATAAAAACGAAAAAAAGGCCAATGCTTTACAATGACCTTCATTTTCATAAGTCTAAACTTTTTTTAATTATTAATTGTCAAATAGACTTCTTCAGGAGTTTTTGAAGAAGCTAATAGATTCCTTAAAACAGCGGAACTACAAAAACGTGCAATTGAAGAAAGCAGTTTAACATGGCTTGTTGATTCATTTTCATTGGCCACAACTAAAAAGAAAATTCTAACTTCATTATTATCATATGCAATCATTCTTTGAGAGATTCCAATAACAAGATTTACTCCAGTTACTAAATCTGTTTTGCAATGAGGAACTGCAACACCATTTCCTATGGCAGTTGATCCTAAAGCTTCTCTTTCCAATACAGCTTCAACAATACCAGGTTTGCTAAAATGTTTAACTTCACAAAGACGTTCAACTAGTTCATTCAAAACTCCTTCTTTATCAGAACTCTTAACCGGTACGACAATTAAATCTTTTTCAACAGTATCTACAATATTCATCTATATCCCCTCATCAAATCTATCCCAAATTTCTTCATCAGCTCTTACAACCAAAACAGGTACTTTACTTGTTCTTAAAATACGGTCTAAATCACTGGTTAGCTCTTCGCGCCTAGACCTAATATTAGAGACCTTTGGTAAAACAAGCAAGTCTATTGAATTTGCTTTTATAAACTTATCCACCTCCACTGGTGCATTTCCTTTTATTATTTCAGTAACAATATTTAGAGATTTCTTTAAAGCCATTTTTCTGATATGTCTAATATACTTATCAGCATCTTTTTCAAGATCTCTTTCATAATCAACTCTTTCTATATCAACAAAAATATGAGCTTTGTATAAATCACTTACACTTTTCGTATCAACAACATATAATACACTCAAATTAGCACCAGTTTCCTGGGCCAAAATGATGGCATACATTGCTGCTTCAATTGCGGATTCAGAATTGTCAACATAAACTAAAATGTTTTTAAACAGCATAAAACCTCCTTATTAAAAATCTTGACTCTCTTTGGACTTAGCCTCAATTTTTTCTTTTACTCCCTTAAGTAAGATAAAACTCTCTCGCTCAGCTTCTTCAATTCGATCTTTCATATTATCAAGCTGATCTTCAGCATTAGGTATAACAATTTTCTCAAGAGAATTTGTTTTCCTAATCGTTTTTTTGACTTCTTTCGCAAGTCTCATAATTGAAACTTTAAGCTCGGCTAAACGTCCCATTAATAGAAGTGCATCTCTGTATTTTGCAATTGTTTCTTCAACAAGTACTGTAGTTCCCTCAGGACTGAAATATGGACCATGCTCTACAAAGTTTGTTTCAACTTTAGGTAAATGAACGCCCATAACTTTTCGTTCGGAAAGAATAAAGTCAGCCTGAATATTAACCGCTTCGGCCAAGTTTCCAGTTTTTAATCTTCCTTGATGTAAAATAGTTTCCTGAAGAACCTTTGAGGCTTGGCTAAGTGAATACTCAACTTTTGATTGATAATCCACTGCATGGTCTACCAAAGTTAAAAGCTCAACTACCAAAATATTTCTTTTTTGGTCCAAAAGCTCATAACCAAGTTTGGCAAATGCCAAGTCTTCTTTAATTTTAATCAAATTACTCTTTGTAGCAGCTAATTCGTTATCCATAACTATCTTCCATAATACTCTTCAATTTCCTCATCTGTCAAACGTTGAAGTTCTTCTGAGGGGAGAATTGAAATAGCTTTCCATCCAATATCAAGAGTTTGTTCAATACTTCGATCTTCATCAAAGGATTGATTTATAAAATTCTTTTCAAAATAATCTCCAAATTCAATGTATTTTTTATCGAGCTCTGTTAGTTCTTCTTCTCCAATAACACTGGCTAAATTTCTTACATCCTTTACATGTGAATAGGAAGCAAACAACTGGTTTGAAAGATGGGGATGATCTTTTCTGGTCATTCCTTCTCCAATTCCATCCTTCATTAATCTTGAAAGTGAAGGTAGTCCATTAATTGGTGGATAAATACCTCTTGCATTCATATCTCGATCAAATACAATCTGTCCCTCTGTAATATATCCCGTCAAATCCGGTACAGGGTTAGTAATATCATCATTAGGCATTGTAAGAATTGGAAGTTGAGTAATTGAACCTCCACGCCCCAGAATCTTTCCAGACCTTTCATAAAGTTCAGCCAAATCTGAATATAAATATCCTGGATATCCTTTTCTTGAAGGAATTTCACCTCTTAAAGTTGAAATTTCTCTTAAAGATTCACAGTAGTTAGTCATATCTGTCATTACAACAAGTACTTGTTTATCCAAATCAAAAGCTAGATGCTCGGCTAAAGTCAAAGCTGATCTTGGTGTAATTGTCCTTTCAATAGAAGGGTCATCAGCTAGTGACATGAACATTGCTACATTATCCAAGGCTCCAGAAGCCTCAAAACTATCAATAAAATAGCGTGCAACATCATACTTAATTCCCATGGCTACAAATACTATGGCAAAATCACTTTTATCACCACGAACTTTTGCTTGTCGAACTATTTGAGCAGCAAGTTTATCATGTGGTAGGCCATTTCCTGAAAAAATAGGAAGTTTCTGACCTTGAATCAAAGTTGTCATTCCATCAATAACTGAAATACCCGTTTGGATAAAATCTCTAGGATATTCACGAGCTGTGGGGTTAATTGGAATACCATTTACATCCATAAATTTGGTTGCTTTAGGTGCGGCAATTGAGTCTCTCATCTTGCCTAATCCATTCATTACCCTTCCTAACATTTTTTCAGTTACTCCAAGAGTAATTGGTTCTCCCATAAAATGAAGTTTTGTATTTGGTAAATCTAACCCTGTTGTTCCATCAAAAATTTGAACTACAACAACATCATCTGAAGTATCAAGAACCTGTCCTGTTCTGTGTTTTCCTTGTAAATCAGTAAGTTCTACCAATTCACCAAATCCTACCGGATGGGTTTTCTTCATATATACAAGCGAACCATCAATTCTACTTAAACCAGAATATTCTCTTGCTGAATATCTTTTTTTTTCTAAATTATTCATAAATTGCCTCCAGATGCTTTATTGAGCGTTCAAGACGAGCTTCTAAAGGACTTACATCTTCAATATATTTCATTTTTATTATGTCTTGAACAACTTTGAGGCGCCTAACCTTTACAAGAGTTACACCATTTTTAATAATTTCTGAACCAAGTTCATAATATCTAACAATTATATGAAGCATCTTTACCTGTTTTTCTACTGGGCAATATTTATCTATTTCATCGAAAGCATTTTGTTGAAGAAATGCAGTCTTAAATACATTGCAAACTTCCAGAATAAAGTTTTGACTGTCTGGCAAAGCATCAGGGCCAACAAGTTTTACAATTTGCTGTAATCTTACTTCCTTTTGAAGCAATTCCATTATTTTCTGTCTATCAGAAAACCAAGAACCATTACTCTTTGTGTTCCACCAATCTTTAACTTCGTCAATATATTCACTGTAAGAACTCAACCAGCTTATTGCAGGATAGTGTCTGGCACTGGCTAGCCCCTTGTCCAGCCCCCAGAAACACCTTACAAAACGTTTGGTATTCTGTGTTACAGGCTCAGAAAAATCTCCACCAGGAGGGCTAACAGCACCGATAACAGAAACAGAACCAACTGTTCCATTAAGATTTTCTGCCAAACCAGCTCTTTCATAAAATTCTGCAATCCTTGTAGGAAGATAAGCAGGAAATCCTTCTTCAGCTGGCATTTCTTCCATTCTTCCACCAAGTTCACGAAGAGCCTCAGCCCAACGAGAAGTTGAGTCCGCCATTATGGCAATATGGTAACCCATATCTCTATAATATTCAGCCATTGAAATACCAGTATAAATACTTGCTTCTCGGGCTGAAACTGGCATATTTGAAGTATTGGCAATTAAAATAGTTCTTTCCATAAGAGATCTTCCAGTTCTTGGATCTATTAAAGTTGGAAATTCTCTTAATACTTCGGTCATTTCATTTCCACGTTCACCACAACCAATATAGATTATGATATCTGCATCACACCAAGATGCAATTGAGTGCTGGGTCATTGTTTTACCAGTACCAAACCCACCAGGGATAGCGACAGTTCCACCTTTGGATAGAGGGAAAAGAGTATCAATAACTCTTTGACCTGTTATCAAAGGATCTTTTAAAGGTTTTCTTGATTTTACGGGTCTAGGGGTACGAATTGGCCAATGTTGAACCAAAGTAAAACTTTTTTCATTTTTGTGCACATCAATGGCTTTTACCACTACGTGGTCTACATTATAATTCCCAGCTTCTTCCGAAAAAGTTACCGTCAGTTCCTCTGTATTTGGAGAAGCCATAATATAATGAACTATATTATCATTTTCTTTTACTTTTCCAAGTATGGAGCCTCCAGTTATTACATCACCTACTTTACAAACAGGTTCATATTCCCATTCTTTTACGTGACTAATTGGAGAAGCACTGATTCCACGATCGATAAAATCACCACTAAGCAGTTTTAGTTGTTCAAGAGGTCTTTGAATACCATCATAAATACTTCCAATTAAACCTGGACCAAGTTCTACACTTAGAGGATTATTTGATCCATAAATATTATCACCAGGTGTTAAGCCTGTTACATCTTCATAAACCTGAACAGTAGCTTGGTCCCCATTTAATTTAACAACTTCACCAATTAAATGAGTATCTGACAGATAAACCAGTTCCATCATCTTTGCATCAACAACATTTTTTGCTGTAACAACAGGACCATTTACTCTTTTTATCTGCCCAATTATTCTTTTCTGCATACTGCACCTTCCACTATTTCATTAACTTCCCTATTATACCTTCTTAGCCTAGAAGAAATTAAATTATTAAAAGAAATTCTTCCATCCATACTAGATATAACAACACCAGTTCCCAACATTTGATTAAACCCAAGCTTAACTTTTATTGGTAGTCCAGTTTTCTGCAGTATAATTTCTTTTGCCTTTTCTATCATTTCCTGGTCAACTTTTGCATTTTTATCACAATTAACTATGACTTCAGGCAATTCTATACTTATACAGCCTTCAACAATCCAAGACAGTATCAAATCGGGGTAATTTTTGCGTTTAGGAAGTTCTTCAAATTTCTTATCAACTAAGGTCATAACTTCGTCATACAATGCAGTATGTCTTCTAAGCTGATTCCTTCTAGTTGCACTTTGTTTTAAAGTAGAATATCTTGCTTCCATTACTGCAAGAGAGTTCTTAAGAATATCCTTTTCTCTTTCTAAAGCTTTTTGGATTTTCTTATCATTATCTTCGACTTTTTTCCTCGCATCTGTTCTAGCAGTAGCTATAATTTCAATAGCTTGGGCATTTGCTTCATCTATAATACTTTGAAGCAAGGCATTATTAAATTCATTACTCATAAAGAAACCCCTATTGCTTCATTAACCAGTTCTCTTAAATCTTTCTTGTATTTTCCCCCAGAGGCTGGAATTTCCACTATTAGGGGAAAAGTTTCGGAGAAAAGATATTGATTAACTAAATCTCTTATCATATCAGCGACTTTGTCCGTAATAATAATTATCCCGTTTTCTTTGTTTTCAAGAGCACTTTTGAAAGCGGCAGTTGCATCTTCTACAGACATTGCACTAGTACCTTCAACTCCTACTAAAGAGAAACCTAAAACAGTATCTTCATCACCAATAACAAAATATTTCACTAAACTTTTCCTAATATCATTAATGCAGTAATAAAACCAAATACAACAAGCCCTTCAGCTAATGCAATAAAAATCAAAGCTTGAGAACCAATTTCTGGTTTTTCGCTTAAGGCTCCCATTGCAGCCGTTCCAACATGTGCAATTGCATTTCCTGCAGCCAAAGCCCCTGCTGCAAAAGCTATAGCAGCTGAAATACATGCCCACATCAATTTTGTATCACTAACAACTGGTGCGGCACTAGTTTCACCTGCAGCAAAAATCGGTGGGGCAAAGATAACCCCTGATAACAACAGTAGTACTGCTGTTAATGATAATGACAAAACTACTCTTTTCTTAAAAATTGTAATTGACATAATACCCTCCTAGGTAATATATTTTTTTAATAATCCAAATTTACAGGTTTATAGGCTACCCCTCTTCCTGTAAAGAATTTAGTAAAGAATTCATAATAATTCAATCTTAAAGCTTGTATTCCTGCGCTTAAACCTTCCAAGGCAATTACAAGAGCATTTCCAATAAGAAGAATCAATATCTTCCCTGCAAGATTTGGTATCATTTCACTCATCTGCTCAAAGGCAGCCATTAAACTTACGTGTGCTATTCCAAGACCTGCAACTCTCATAAAGGATAATGTATTTGAAAGATAACCACTGAAGATTTCGAGTAAATCTACAAACCAATCCATAATATCAATCTTAAATTTGGTCTTATTTATTGCAGCTTTGAAAGGAGCTTTAAGTAACAAGGCAAAAACTGGTATTCCTATTCCATAGGTAAAAAGTGGACTGCTTGGAAAGGTTTTATAACCTGAAGCAACGAAAACATTTGCACCCCAATATCCAATAATAAATATTGTTCCACCACTTATTCCATATTTGTCCAATAGAAGATGAACCCAATCTTTCTTTCTTGCAAGATTTATCCAATTTAAAATCAACCCAACAACTATAACAGCAAATCCGAACTTAATTGTTATTCCAAGAATATCATAAACATCATTTATTAGAGAAGTGGAATCATTTGCTGTTCCCATCACAACTCCATGAAAGTTAAACCAAAGTGGTGGAAAAACTTCAAACCCAAAATAAGAACCGAACAAAGCTCCCCCTGCCATTGAAGCAAATCCAAGATATATTAAAAGTTCACAAAGATTTGAACTTATAAGTCCTTCCTTTTTCATTGGATTCTTTTTATAAGACCTTCCCATAAAAAAACCAATAAGAAGTAGTACAAAACCCTGTCCAACATCAGCAAACATTAAAGCAAACATTATCATAAATGCAATAGTAGTAAGGAATACAGGATTTACAGATCCATACTCCGGAGTGTTAAAATTATTAACAATTCTAGAAAATGGAGCTAAAGCACCTGGAGTATCCATTTCTACGGGAATTGGTACACCTCTAACTTCTTTAGCCTCAGTCCATTCAATAATACATTGTCCTTTACTGTCATCCATTACTATTGTCTCAATTCCCTTGGCTTTATCCGTTGGAACCCAACCACTAAAAATGGAGGTATTTTTAGTATTAATAAAACTGGATTTAATTTTCATGCATAATTTATAAATCTGTATTTCTCTGAAAAATACGTCCATTTGACCGGAGTTTTTTGAAACAATTTCATTTGTTTCATTTTTTATTTTATTATGTTCTTCTTTTAATTTATCACAATAGGTACCAAGGGCTGTACGCACTTGATCATAACTTTCCTTTTGAGAGGTTACATCATCACTTTCTATCCAACCAAGTTTATCAAGAACAGGATTAATTTTACCTCCGTCTCTCTTTAGAGAAACTAAAATATGGGGACTAGAGGGTGTTGAATTTTCATTATTAAGATAAAGGAAGACACAAGAACTTGGAATTTTATTTTTCAAATCGCTTTCTTCTTTTGTGAATCCACCTACTCTAATATCAAGATAAGGAACCTTACCTTGAACCATATAATTATTCATTTCAGCATAACTGTGGTATTTCTGACTGGAAATCTTTTGTCTTTCTTTTATCTCAGCTAATTGATTTGAAATATCATAAAGAAAAACACGGCACTCATCTTTTCTAAAATCAAAATTTTCTGGGATATCAATACTTTTTACTTTAGGAGGTAAAATCCCTCCTTGAGAATAAATACTTTTAATCTGATTTAAAAACTTATCGATTTCCTTTAAATCTTCAATGCTATTTCCCGATTGCATCTTGGAAAGATCGATATCAATATCAAGATCTTTGACATTGATAAAATCCATTACTCCCAATTTCAACAACCCCTGAGCAACTTTATCACTGAGTGTTTTATTTACTACAACAGTCATAAGCTTCATTGGTTTTGTAAAGAAATTTATCATACTACCTCCATTATTCTATCCCTGTCCCAGCCGTAGTACTTACCATTTAAAATTACTTGAATAGAATTATTAAATTTTTCATAAACAAAACAATAAGCCATTATCAAGCCAATGGTAAAAGGATAACCTCGAAGTATTTTTTTATAGACATTTTTACGGTGTTCAGCAAGCTCTTTTTCAAGTTTCAAACTTCTTCTTAAAAGCTCTGACTTGTCTGTTGCCTCCATAATACTTTCTAGATCATACTTGGAAAATCTTTTAATTAAAAATTCTTCTACATTTTTATTCTTAAAACTTTTTTTAAAGTTTGGGCTATCATATAAACTTCCCCCTGGGAGTAAGAGTGAATAGAGTTTCTCATGGGGAATATCATAATATTTTCCATATCTTATAATATTTAGGATATTCTTAATATTCAAATCGACACCTAAAACATCCGTAGCAACCATTCGATCACGTTTGGACATATGCTTTAAAGAATCAAGGAGTTTTTTGTAATAGTCAACATCCATTTCCATTTCAAAATAGACTAGTCCATTTTTTCTTATGTCTTCAGAAGAATGTCTATTTACAGCTTCAAAATAGCATGTGTCTTTAAGAGCTTTAATAATTTCTTCCCAATTGACAGCATTAATCAAAGCTTCCCAGGGAATATCATTTAAGATTTTGTATTTAATTACATAATTCATTCGATATCCAACATTTCCTCCTAAAAGGATGTTATCGTACCAAATACGAATTATATTTTTTAGATTGTTAATTTCAAGTTTCATTATCAATAAATCTGAGAAATCTTTTGCATAATCTTCCAAATATTTAGACAACTCTTTACGCATTCCTACTTCATTATCAACAAGAGACTTTTCAATAAGCTGTATATCTCCACTTTCATCGTAGATAGTAGCTATTTTTTTATAGTCCGGATTTTCCCGCAAAACCTCAATTGCTTGTATTAAAGTAGGAGCATCAAGCATTTTATCAATAATATGGCTTTCATCCAAATTTGCCATTCTTGCTCTTAACTTTGCGTTTAAAAAACCGTACTGAGTAAGTGCACTTTTCATTAATCTAAAACCGCAGTTGTTATATAATCAACTATCTGGTCTGCCAATTTCTCAATCTCAGACTTAGTAGAACCTGAAACAACTTCCTTATTCTCTATTTCTTTTAACTCATTCTGAAAAACTTTTTCCCGAGATTCTAATAATTTTCGGTTTTCAGTCCGAATTTCATTAATTTGATTCTCAAAATCTTTTGAAGCTTTTTCTTCAACTTCATTTATAATTTCATTTGATTTTTCCTTAGCATCTCTGACAATAGTATCAGCAACCTGTTCCGTATCCAGAATCTGCGTAATTACCTGTGCTTCCATTCAACATGTCCTTATAATTATTAAGTCAATAGTTATTGTAACCTTTTTCCAAAAAAAATTAAAGGATAATATAAGTATTCTTTAATAAATCCCTTTTTCTAGTCGGCAACAAAATTATTTAGAGACTCATCATTTTCTATTGGTGAAATAACTTCATCAATTTGTTCGGAGGTAGCATTTTTACCCTCGGAAAAGATGGAGTCACTTTCGTTTTCTATATCTAATACTTCGTCCTTTGCATTTACCCAATCATCGTCTGTGGATTCTCCCCAACTCATCCAACCGTCACCTTCTCCAAAGCCTTGACTACTTTCAAGATTAGCAACACTTTCAACCTGGAATAGACTATCCCAGAATTTTGTTTCATCAAGAATTTCAAGTTGATTAAGATAAATTGTAGCGTCATAATCAGGAAGAGGTTTTAATCCGTTCCGACCAATTTCTGGAATATCTTCAGAAACCGTATAATCTTCACATTCTACTACAATTGAACTTTCTTCTAATTTTGGTACATCAAAACAGATTGCATACCATTTATCATCAACAGATAAATCAAAACAATATAAACCAGGCTCAAGGTCACTAATAATAAATCGCCCATTATCGTCTGTAAATAAAAAGTAACCTGCACTCATGTCAAAATATTCAATACCTTCTTCGTCAAATCCAATTTGATAAATTGGTGAAGAATATTGTACATAAGGAGTTCCATCTGCGTGGAAAATTCTTGCAGAGATGGTGACAGTTGGAACAACTTCAACATTTACTACAAAGGCTTGAGCAGCCCTAGGTTTAAAGCTAAAGATAAAGGTTCCACCACTTCCAAAAAGTGAATCTGAAGTACCAAAAACAACAATTGAATTTTCTTTATATGAATTAATATCTGTGTAAACTACATTACCAAACACTTTTTGTTTTGCTGCTGTATTAGAATTTATTGAACTACCAACTGATATTATTGAATTTTTCATAATTCCTTTAGGATTTATAATCATAAAGTCATTTGAAATATTCCTTGTCATACCAAAATGCCCATCTGCATATACTAAACTACTTGAAACATTAAACAATGTTTTAAAGGATGTATAACTATCACTTACTTGTTGTCTAAATGTAAAGTTCAATAAATCATCAGTATAGGACCAGGTACCATTTATAGTATGATTTGTTATGTCTGCCAAATCTAATCCACTTAAACTAAATTGTAAAGTATTTTTTGTTGATCCATTTGGTCTTATATTAAGAGAGAAGTTATTTTCTGTAATCGATTGAGCAGCTGAAGCTGAGAAAGTTGTATTCTTATTAAGTACAACAGAAAGGCCAACTGATATTCTAAAAGGAATGTCCTGAATAATCGTTGTACTGGAAATTGTAAAACTACTGGATAAAGAAAGTCCTTGAAGGAAAGTAAAGCCTAAACTTGCATTAGCTCCCCAAGTCAAAGAACTATCTTTTGTATAGGAAATATTACCAGCAAGAGATAAATTAGCCCCAAGAATTTTAAATGAATAACCCAAACTTCCATTAATCCTTTCTTGAGAATAATTATAACTGACATCTAGAGATAAAGGTTGCAAAATTTTTGCATTAAAGCTTTGTCTTAAAGTTAAAGTAAAATCAAAAAGATTAGCAGGTAAGGTTGAATCTTGATCAGTTGAATCCAAAGAAAATTGTCCATTAATATTTGAGGTACCAAAAAGGAAAGCTTTTGTCATTGCAGTTGAAATAACAACCTTGGAATTTTGTTCTTTGGTTAATGGATCAATATTTGCCGAACCACTAAAATAGTTGTCAATTGTTAAAGAATTTGTAATACCAATTTGATTTTCAAAGAAAATAGTATAATCACCATAATAAAATAACCAAATTTGCTGCTCCCCATCTTCAGTAAACCAAGGAATAGCAAAACCTGAATTGCTTGAATCTAGTTTTGAAAGATTTATTGGTTCATGTCCAATTGTAAAGCTAAATCTCCAAAGCGATTCACTTTTTGGTAATAGTGAAGAGTCATAACCAAGGTCGAAAATATATTCTTTAATATCGCTTGCATCATCTAAAGCGGTAAGCTTAACTTTTATTACATTGGCTCCTTGCATAAAAGCAAAATCGCGCAAGCTGTAATTTCCAACTTTTAAATTTCTTGTTAAACTTTCAACTCCATTTACACTTATTTCAACCATTGAATCACGAGTTACTATTAAAGATTGACTATACTGGTTCGATAACAAATCCCCATTTCCATAAGAATAACTTCTTTCAAGTGAAAATCCAAAAGGAGAACCTGAGTAAATATTATCACCTGAGAAGACATTTCCAAAAGAAAGGCGAATATTTTCATCTACAAAGTCATAGTACATTACAAAATTATCTAAAGAGAAAGATAAAGGTTCATAACTCAAGGTGAAATTAAAAGTGAACCCTAGATTTGCAAAGCCCATCGTATTAGAAGTTGAAAAATAAAAACTTTCTGAATCAAAAGTTAGTTCGTTATCATACGCCAACTCACCGTATAAGGACAAATTGCTAGCAAACATAAAAGCTGCAGGATTAACTGGTTGAGCATTCTCAACTTTATAAGTTTCACGAGAAATATTAATTTTGGTATTAGAAACAGAGATATTTCTAACAGGAAACTGGTCAACAGTAAAAGTTAGATTAATGGAGAATTTATCCTCATTATAATCAAACCCAACATTCATGCTTGTAAAATAATCTTCTCCATAATAAGTAGCTTCATTTGAAAACAATTGCTCAAAGAAAGAATCAGTAACAAGCCCTTTTAGAATTTGCTGTAAATCAGACTTGCTTATAAAAGCTTGAGAATCTTTAATTTCAACTTCTATTTCCGAATAATAATCATCATTAATCAACAGCATTGGATAGAAAAGTCCATCCTCATAAGTAACAGAATCATCACTGAAAACAAAATCTGCCCAAGGATCTTCATCTTCCGTTTTAACAGAATCCCAATCTTGTGCAATACCTACTTCTTCTAGTAATGGAGGATAAACAACAGGAGCTTGTGGAACTTGTTCTTGGTCTTCTATAAAATTTTGTTTTGAGTCATCAAAAAAATTGTTTTGTATTAATACTAAAGGACGATTATCATATTCAAAAGAACCTTCACTGTTTATATAAATTGATTGCTGTTTGTCTGTATCAACTTTTAAATAAACATAACCGATTCTATCATTTCCTTGGTCTTTAAAGAACTCTTGTTCCACTTCTGATAAAACCATAGGTTGACTATCATCAACTTTTGGAAGTAAAGCTTCTCCATTTTTATCAAACATTACTTCAATTCCAGGAAGTTTTACTACACTATCACAAATTTCAGTTTTTAAATCAGCTTCTTCGCCCTGCCAAACAATACCATTAGAATATTTGACAGCACAAGGGTAATCATTGCTATCGTTTTTATCAAAAATCACTTCCCCATTCTTGGTAATTTTTAGGTTTCCACCCACATTTATTAAAGTACCACCAAATAAAGATGAAGACAAAAAAAATAATAAAATTATCAAGCTTAAAAGCCTACTTTTTCTTGATAAACTTTGTTTTATTTCTTTTTTTCTCATTGATAAATTCCTTTATATTGACAATAAAAGCACCCAAAAAAGAAAGGATGCTTTTAATTCACAAACAACTAAAATTTGTTCTCTACTTTCATCAGCATTACCTATAATTATTTACTATAGGTAATCTGAGCTTTATAACTCGCACTCCCTGTTTCAGGATAAGTAAGAGTATCTGGCCAAGGAATTGATTTTGTTATAATTTTTCTAGCTAGTACGTTTGATCCATCTATTCCAGGAAGTTGTTCCCCAGTTAAAATAACTCTATTTCCACTGTTATCCAATAATGTAATTTCTGCTTCAGTTAAGATTTGATGAACATTTCCAGTGTTTGCTAAAGTAATGTTCATTACTTTTCCGCCATTCTCATCTAAACCTGGTAAGGCTTGTTTAACAACAACAGATTCCACAATTTTACTTGGAGCTACATAAACACTTGCAGTATAAACATAGAGAAAATTAAACATACTCTGATTTTTATCTTGCCTTCCAAGTGAATAATCTATTTGTTCAGCTCTCAATCTAAAAGAAAGTTCACTAGTAACTGTTCTAGGTCCTTTATATTGAACACGAATAATCTGTGTGCTTTGAGGTTTTACAATAACTTTAGAAGGTACAATCGAAAAGTAATTAGCAGCACTTTTATTTAATTCGATTCCTTTACTGTCTTGGTCTCGGATTAGAGTAGACATTTCAATTGCAATGCTTTCATCAGAATCATTTACGATTGTATAACTTTTTGTACTATCTGCTCCTGTTGGAGAAAATGTCTGTTCTACAAACGGAGAAAACTGAAAAGCAAAAGCAGTAGACACTGCAAAAATTGCTACAATCAACACAAAAGTAATTTTTTTTAATTTCATAATTTCATTCCTATTATTTAACTCATTTTAACAGCGAAAAAGTAACCCGACATCACTTCTTATAGATTAATCAATTTTCTATTATTTTGCAAGTAAAATAAATTTTGTAGACTAATTAAAACTTAATTTGTTGAACTTTATTATTTTTACCGATTGAAAATTGTTTCATTTTCTCTATTTTTATTGATTTTAATAGATTTTTGATTATATTGTAATGAAGAGGAAACTATGAATAAAATTAAGAATATTTATTTAGCAGGTGGATGTTTTTGGGGTGTAAGTTCTTTTTTTGATAAGATTAAAGGAGTTTTTAAAGTAACCTGCGGTTATGCAAATGGAAATATAGATTTTCCTTCTTACAAACAAGTTTGTTCTGACACTACAGGGTTCACTGAGGCCGTAAAAGTTGAATATTCTCTTGAAGAAACTGACCTAATTAAAATTCTTTCTGCTTTTTTTGCTGTTATAAATCCCCTTCAAAAGAACGGACAAGCCAATGATATAGGAACCCAATACCGAACTGGTATTTACTATGATAACACTTCAGACCTTCCAATAATTATGAAAGTATTTAATATTGAACAAAAAAAACACCAAACTCCTATGGCCACGGAAGTACTTCCCTTGAATAACTTTTTTCTAGCTGAAGAATACCATCAACATTATTTGGATAAAAACCCAACAGGGTATTGCCATCTTGATATTCAAAGAGCTCTTTCCAAATTAGGAAAAGATTATGAAAAATGAAAAATATTGGGATAAAATATTTAATGAAATTCAAAAGGCTCTAAAGATTACTAATTCACCCGTTCCTGCAGTAAGTATTATCTCTTATGAAAACAACAATCCTTTTTTTGTCCTTATTTCCACGATTATTTCACTAAGAACAAAGGATAATGTTACTCTCAATTCAAGTAGAAAACTACTAGAAAAGTTTCCTACTCCTCTTTTAATGAATCAGGCCTCTGTTCAAGAAATTGAACAATTAATTTATCCTGCTGGTTTTTACAAAACCAAAGCAAAACATATTAAGCAAATAGCTCAAATTCTTCTTTCTGAATATGATAGTAAAGTTCCTAATGATGCTGAATCCTTAATGAAACTACCTGGGGTTGGAATTAAAACTGCTAATCTTACTTTAAACTTGGGTTTTCAAATTGATGCAATTTGTGTAGATTGCCATGTTCATCAAATATCAAATCGTTTAGGTTGGATTAATACATCCACTCCAGAAGAAAGTGTAAACGAGTTAGAAAAAATAATGCCAAAACGTTTTTGGATTCCCTTAAATGAGTTATTAGTTACTTTTGGTCAAAATATTTGTACATCTGTAAGTCCTCATTGCTCGATTTGTCCTTTAAATAAAACTTGCCCAAAAAT
>JBAYZQ010000022.1:0-20736 GCA_041672385.1 Sphaerochaetaceae bacterium
TCCTGAAATCGTACCACCCGTACCAACTCCAGCAATAAAAACATCAACATCACCATCCATTGCTTCCCAAATTTCAGGCCCCGTAGTACTGTAATGTGCTAAAGGATTATTTTTATTTGAAAACTGAGAACAGATAAAACTACCTTCAATACTTTTATTAAGTTCAACTGCCTTATCCAAAGAACCTTTCATACCTAATTTACCTGAAGTCAAAACAATTTTTGCCCCATAGGCTTTTAAAAGACTTTGTCTTTCCTTGCTCATCGTCTCAGGCATTGTAAGAATAACTTGGTATCCTTTGCTTATTCCAATAGCAGCCAATCCAATTCCAGTATTTCCGCTGGTAGCTTCAATTATTGTTCCACCTTTTTTAAGTAATCCCTGTTTCTCTGCTGCTTCAATCATAAATAAAGCAGGTCTATCTTTTACTGAGCCTGTAAGATTAAACATCTCTAGTTTTCCAAACAAAAATGAGTTTACTTTATAGGCTTCTTTTAATCTATCAATCCTAATTAAAGGAGTATTCCCAACAAGTTGGGTAACATTATTTAAAATATTCATTTTTTATTCCTTATATTTAATAAAGATATTGTTTTTATTATTGTAAGGCAAGTATAAGTGTAAAAAATGGTCCAAATAAATTTTAATATTTGGTAACTGAAATTAAATTTTTATTCCTTACCTACATATGATAGAAAGATTTACCCTTTCTCATAGACTAAAGCTTTTCTATCTTCCTTTTTGCATTCTCAAGCCTAGAGTGCTATTTTAGCTTCTTTTTATAAGATATACTATTTCATTAACAAGAATCCTATCATACCCAAGTTTAGTTTGTAATCCTTTACTAGAAGCCTTAAAATCTGCATCCCTTTAAAGCATAATCCGCGTTGTATTCCTTTTCTTTTGTTAAGTCAGTCTTTAATTGTTCAACTATCCCTCTTTTAATCTCTCTACTTATGGTTCTTTTAGATTTTGATAGTATTTGTGCTAACAATATTGAGGACTCCTTGTCTTTGAATAACCATTTGAACCACAGTAATAATATTGTAATAATAATCTCTCTTCCCATGTAAAATGGACTTTTTAGGTTTTTAGCAAACTTAATATTAGCAGAGTTTTTTGGGACTTTCTTTATATTTTTTCGTGGACATTTTATTATGCCGGTCACACGCATCTTCTTAGCCTAGAGGTTTTTATTGACGTAGCAGTTGAGGTCTGTTATCATTTATATAAATAAATTTTATTTTTTCTCTATTATTTGAAAGGACCTTAAGGGAGGGTTTAATGAAAAAGAATTTTTTGCGTCTAACTGTTATACTGGGAGTATTATTGTTAATGAGTAGTTGTGCATCAATGTTAGCATCTATGGATTTAAAAAGTGCTCAAAAAAAAGCTACAGAACATGAGTACTCCGAAGCTATAAATTTGGCAGTATCTGCTTTAGCTCGTAGTGAAGGTGAAAATACTGAAGCGGCTGATCTTATTTTAGAAATAGTAAATCAAGGTGATGTTTATTATAATGCTTTAGTTAAACAATATCGTCAACCAAACCAAGATAATGCCACAGCTAGAATTTATCGGGCATATGAGGCACTAGCAGAAATGTACAATGTAGTTTCTAAAAATAATCTTGATAACTTCACTGCGGGTGGAATGAATTATAGTGTGAAAATTAAAGATTATACCACTGAACTAGACACAGCTAGAGAGGATGCTGGTAAAACATACTATGATGCAGCTGTTCGTAAGATGGGTGAAGGTACTTTAGCTGAATATAGAACGGCATATGCTAATCTTAATTTTGTCAGATCTATTTATGCCAACAAAGTAATTCCTTTTAATGATATTGATAGCAGAATGAAAGAAGCTAAAAGTAAAGGTACCATTGATATTTATATAGTTGTTGCTAATGATCTAGATTTTAGCGTTAGTGAAGTTTCTATGGGACAGTCAATTAAAGAAGCTTTTAATTTCAATTCGGATTGGGTAGAAGGCCATTATGGACTTAAAGTTGATATGGCATATAGTGCTTGGGAATTGGCTAATGCAGGACAAAATTTCTTGGATTCTAAAACAGGAACAATGAAAAGTAGCAAAGGTGTTATAGACTTTGGACGGGAAGTTGGTGCCGATATTGTAATTTACGCCTCTTTTGATGGTTTAAAAAGTGATGAAATCAAAGTCACTAACCATACTGATAAATTTAGTGGAACAAGCTCTGAAGGTGTAGAATATGTGTTGGATTTAGATTGGAGTAGATCTTCCAAACAAACTAGTCTTAATTATAGTTATTATGTTGTAGATGTAAATGCAAACAAAACTCTTGCAGAATTTAAAGATAAGACAATAACACGCGATATTGTTTTTTATACTGGAACATATACTATTACCCCAGATATATGGAGCGTAGTAACAATAAAGAATTTTGCCGAACTTCTAAATATCAAAGATATTGTAGACTATCGTTATGTTAATTTTGGGAATAACGGCTGGGCTTATAGAACTAATTATTCATCTTCTGACTTAGAATTGAGAGATAAAGAATTCTTTGATAAAGGTATGCAAATATTTAAAGATAACGCTCAAGGTGAAGTAGAGTATATGGCTATAACAGGTATAAAGAAGGCTATTTCAGCTGCAATTGCTGATTATGTATAAAAGAAATTAAGCAATTTTTATTTAAGACAGTCTATTAGTTAGGCTGTCTTTTTTATGATTCAAATAACTTTCAGTTTGAATTTAAAAAAAAGCTCCCATTAAAAATGGAAGCAAAAGATTAGGTGCCGAGCGGATTCGAACCGCTGAAAGACGGTTTTGCAGACCGTTCCCTTAACCACTTGGGTACAGCACCATTAGACTTAATAGAAAATAACAGAAAATTTCTTTTTTATCAAGAGCAAAGCACCTTGTTTTTTTTAGTGTTATATAAGAAAATATAATTTGATTGAAATATCTTAACTTAATGAGGGAAAATGATGATAACAATTCAAAATAATGTTTTCTGTCTTGATACAAGGAAAACTTCTTATTGGTTTAGATTGACTGAAACTGGTCATCTTGAACATCTTCATTATGGAAAAAAACTTAAAGCCTCCCCTGAGTTGGATCCTCTCATTGATAAACATTCATTACCCATGGGAAACCTTATTTCCTATGATGAAGAACATAAATCTCTTAATATGGATAACCTCTGTCTTGAAACAAGTTCCCCAGACAAAGGAGATAACCGTGAAAGTGCCATTATTGTTGAATATGGCCAACGAGGGACTCGAAGTCTTGATTTCTTATATAAAACCCATCGTATTTTTCCGGGTAAACCAAGAACCTTTAGTGGCTTACCAGAAAGTTATGGACAAAAAGAAAACTGTTCAACCCTTGAAATAACTTTAATTGATCGTGTTTTCCCTTTTCAACTAGTACTTTATTATACAGTTTTTGACAGCTGTAACGTCATAGCAAAACATTCAGTCTTTATTAATAATTCTCAAAACCCAGTACTGCTAAAAAAAATAGCTTCGTCTCAGTTAGATTTCTTTGAAGGCGATTTTAACCTTGTTTCTTTTGATGGTGCTTGGGCAAGAGAAAGAATTAAACACATAAGGAAAATTGAAAGCGGTATTACAATTCTGGATTCAAAAACCGGAGTTAGTGGAAGTTCTCATAATCCTTGTTTTTATCTTACAAAAGATCAAACTACTAGTAATTACGGTGATTGTTATGGTTTCAATCTAATATATAGTGGAAATCACCAAGAATTAGTGGAGAAAACTCCTTTTAATAAAATTAGAGTATTGACAGGTCTAAACCCAGCTACCTTTAGTTGGAGATTAGACACCGGAGAAAGATTTCAAACTCCTGAAGCAGTTTTAACCTTCTCTTCAGAGGGAACAAATAAAGCTAGTAATAATTTTCATAACTTTGTAAATGATCATATTGTTCGAGGTTATTGGAAACTTAGACAAAGACCAATTCCAATAAACAACTGGGAAGCAACCTATTTTGATTTTAATGAAAAAAAACTTGAAAAATTAGCAGTTGAAGCTAAAAAGCTTGGATTAGAATTATTTGTTTTGGACGATGGATGGTTTGGAACTAGGGATGATGATACAACCAGTCTTGGAGATTGGTTTGTAAACACAAAGAAATTACCGTCAGGCCTGAGAGGTTTCAGCGAAAGAATTCATGGACTTGGACTTATGTTTGGACTTTGGGTAGAGCCAGAAATGGTAAGTAAGGATAGTTTCTTACAAAAGAAACATCCAGATTGGTTAATACAAGTCCCTTCAAGACCTGCAAGTCCAGGAAGAAACCAGTTCATCCTTGATTTATCAAGAATAGAAGTTCAAGAATACTTAATTGAAACGCTTACTACAGTTTTTCAAAACGGACAAGTTGACTATGTAAAATGGGACATGAATAGGACGTTTAGTGATATTTATTCCATGAATGGTTATCATCATAACGAATTTAACCATCGATATGTTCTTGGTCTTTATGAAGTATTAAAAAATCTTACCGAAAAATTTCCAAAGGTTCTTTTTGAATCATGCTCCTCCGGAGGGAATAGATTTGACCTAGGAATGCTCTGTTATATGCCACAAACCTGGTCCAGTGATAATACAGACGCTTACTGTAGAACAAAAATTCAAGATGGAACAAGCTATGGTTATCCACAATCTTCCTCCTCGAACCATGTTTCATCGTCTCCTAATCATCAAACTTTAAGAAAAAGTAGTATGGAATCCAGATTTAATGTAGCTTCTTTCGGAATACTTGGTTATGAACTTGATTTAACCTCTTTGTCTACTCTTAGAAAAAAGACAATTAAGAGTCAAGTAGAGTTTTATAAAACCTATCGATCTTTACTTCAATTTGGAAATTTCAATAGAATAGATACTTCTGATAATAAATGCCAATGGGTAGTTTCTAATCATGATAAAAGCCTATTAATAGTACTCGATTTCCAAACTTTAAATGAAGCAAATGCTCCAAGTGATATCTTAAAAGTATCAGAAGTAAATCCTGATTTCACCTATCTTTTGATTCCTAGGGATCAACGTATTAACTTTAGAACTTTTGGTAATTTGATAAATATGATTAGTCCTATTGCAATAAAAAATGAAGGAATGGTACAGAAAATACTCGATGATAAATATGCATTTTCAAGCGAAATAGAAAGTTATCTTGTAAATGGAGATGTCCTTTCCTACGCAGGAATTAAATTAAACCAAAGATTCTCGGGAACTGGATTTGATGCTTCAACAAGAGTAATGTCAGACTTTGGTTCGAGACTTTATATAATTAAAAAGGTTAATGAAGAAGAAATACACTCTTATTTGAAAAATAAAGTAAAAAATTTAGAGAACATAAAAAAAAGCACCAGTTATGAGAAAAACTGATGCTCTTTAAAAACTTTTCTAATATTTAGATTGCTTGATAAACTACATTTATCGAAACAGAAATTTCAATTTGCCCCGAAGGTGCCTGTGTTAAAGGAATTGAACTTTCCGCAGATTTGCTTTCCATCAACATTGCAGTAGGTGCAACCATACTTCTATAACTACTGGTATTAAAAGAACCTTCACTTATTTGAAGAGGAGTTTTTAAAATCATTCCAGCAGTTTGTGCATAAATTTCAGCTTTCTCTTTAGCATCTTTTAGGGCCTTCATTCTAGCTTCTGAATAACCTTCACTCTTGTCATCTTTATCAAAGTTAACAGAATTAAAGGAAAGACCAGTAATGTTTTGACCGATGGTTGTAACTAACTCATCAAATTTTTCTATTGTTTTCATCTTTACGTTTATTGATTGGGTTGCTCTTTCGCCTTCAAATTCTTGTTTCCCATCAACCCAGTTATATTCAGTATTGAAGGATAAATTTGTAGTTTTTATATCTTTGCTGTCAATATCGAAAGCATCAAGTATTTCAAATACTTTTGCAATTTTTTTATTGGCCATAATTTGAGCTTCTCCTGTGGTAGGAGCAATTTCACTGATTCTTATAGAAAAATTAACAACATCAGGGTCAACAGTTACTACGCCTTCACCTGATACTGTAATTAGACAATTTTCAACTTTTTGGTTATCCAATTCAGAACTTGACTGGCAACTTGAAAAAGCTAATAAAACAATCAAACCTAAAATTATTAAAACACCTAATCCTTTTTTATTCATAAGAAAATCTCCTTTACTTCATTTGGTCTCTAAGATAGTATCCTAAAGCAGTCATCATTACCCCATTATCAAAAGGTCTTTGCCCCATCTGTTCAATGGCCTTTTTAACAGGAATTACGACTACATCAATTTGTTCATTAGGATCAAGATTCTGTTTTTGAACGAGTTCCAAATCACTCATCAATAGAAAATTTGCTGTATTATTCATAAAAGCTGAATTGGGACAAGGCGAACCTAAAAGGCGAATATTTTGAGCTTTTATTCCAGTTTCCTCAAGTAATTCTCTTGCAGCAGCTTTTTCAGGTTTTTCTCCTTTTTCTATTAAACCTGCTGGAAATTCGACTGTAACCCTTCCACTTCCATGTCTAAATTGTTTTTCCATAATAAAATATTGCTCATTATCATCACCAGTAAATATAGGAATCATAGTCACCCAATCAGGGCTATTAAGACTTACAAAATGTCCCTTTCTTCCGTCTGTTGACTCTCTTAAAGACATCTCAACCTTAAAAATCTTACAATCAGCTATTTCTTTTCTTTCAATTTCTTTCCATTTTAAATGATCTTCATTCTTATTATTTGAATAAAGATTAAATGTTTTTTCTGTTATCTTTGACATCATTACCTCTAAAACAAGTTCTTTGTATAAAGATTACAATAATTTAAAAGAATATACAAACATTTAACCAAAACTAAGCTTTTAATTAAACATTAAAATAAAACTGTTAATTCAAATAATAGTTTTTCACTTACTTTTACTTGAACACTTTTTAGCTAATATATATATTGTAGTAAGCGTTAAACGACTTATTTAAGTCTCGCAATACATTCTAGGAGAAAATATGAGTAACTTATCCCAGCTACCAGCAGATATGCTGTCAGCCCAAATTGGAAATGGTTTTATTTTAATGGGGCTCGGCGTTGGTATTGTTTTCTTGTTTCTTATTATTTTGGTTTTTGCCTCAAAAGGTTTATCGTCATTAGTAAGGAAATTCGCCCCAGCAGAAACTCCAAACCCTATTGGAAGAACTGCAAATCCTGTTATTCAAAATCAGGATCAAGAAATTGCAGCAGCTATCGTTGCCGCTGTAGCACAAACAAAGAAATAACCCCGGAGGTTCAATTTAATGAAAAAGAAAAAAATTAATTTTATGTGTACAGCTTTCAGAGATGGATTCCAATCTGTTTATGGAGCACGTGTTTTTACAAAAGATTTTATGCCAGCTGTTGAAGCTGCAAAAGAAGCGGGAATAACCCATTTTGAAGCAGGTGGTGGAGCCCGTTTTCAGTCTTTATATTTTTATACAAATGAAGACGCTTTTGATATGATGGATGAATTTAGAAGAGTAGCAGGACCAGATGCTGATTTACAGACTCTTTCAAGAGGTGTAAATGTGGTTGGTCTTGATTCTCAATCAAGAGATATTATTAAACTTCATGCTAACATGTTCAAAAAACATGGTATTTCAACTATTAGAAACTTTGATGCATTGAACGATGTAAACAATTTGATTGATAGTGGAATGGCTATTCATGATGCAGGTCTCCGCCATGAAGTAACAGTAACAATGATGGCACTTCCACCTAATGCTAAGGGTGCTCATAATCCTGAATTCTATGAAAAAGTTTTAAAAGATATTTTGGATGCCGACATTCCTTTTGATAGTGTTTGTTTTAAAGATGCAAGTGGAACTTCTACACCTCATACCGTTTATGAAACAATTAAGAGAGCTAGAAAACTTCTTGGACCAGATATGAATATTACTTTTCACTCTCATGAAACAGCAGGTGTATCAATTCAGCAGTACGTAAGTGCTCTTGAAGCTGGAGCTACACAACTTGACTTATCAATGAGTCCTGTATCTGGAGGAACTTGTCAGCCTGATATTATTACAATGTGGCATGCTTTAAGAGGAACTGATTATGATCTTGGAGTTGATATCAAAAAAATTCAGCAAGCTGAAAGTGTATTTGAAGATTGTATGAAGGATTATTTCACCCCACCAGAGGCAACTAAAGTTAATCCAAATATTCCTTTCTTCCCACTTCCAGGCGGAGCTCTTACTGCCAATACTCAAATGCTTAGAGATAACCATTTAATGGATAAATTTCCTTTGATAGTTGAAGCAATGGGTGAAACAGTTGAAAAAGGTGGATTCGGTACCAGTGTTACTCCTGTAAGCCAATTCTATTTCCAGCAAGCTTTCAATAATGTAATGTTTGGACCTTGGAAAAAAATTGCTGAAGGTTATGGTAAAATGGTGCTTGGTTATTTTGGTAAAACACCAGTTGCTCCAGATCCAGAAGTAGTTAAAATTGCTAGTGAACAGCTAAAACTTGAACCTACAACAGAAAAAGTAGTTGATATCAACGATAGAGATCCTAACAAAGGAAGAAAAGTTGCTATTGAAAATCTTAAGAAAGAAAATCTTCCAACCACCGAAGAAAATATATTTATTGCAGCTAGTTGTAAAGAAAAAGGTATTTTATATCTTACAGGTAAAGCAAAAGTTAATGGTGTAAGAAAGAATGTAGCCTCTCCTGCTGCAACCCAAACAGCTGTATCAAAAACTGGTGAGTACACAGTAAAGGTCAATGGAAAGTCTTATGGTGTTAAACTTGAGGGCGACAAGGCTATTGTTAATGGCACAAGTTATCCTCTCGATGTAAAAGCTGGAATTTCTAAATCAAGTTCTAATGTAGCATCCACTGGTAAAGATGAAGAAGTAAAAGCTCCAATGCCAGGTTTAATTTTAAGAACTGAAATTAAAGTTGGAGATAAAGTTGAAGAAAACCAACTTCTACTAGTTATGGAAGCCATGAAAATGGAAAATGAAGTATTTGCTACCTGTAGTGGAACAGTCAAAGAAATCAAAGTCAAAAATGGAGATCAGCTTAATGCTGGTGATGTTCTTGTTGTGATTTCTACTGAAGGTCCTGCTGAAGAAGCAACTTCAACTAAAGAAGCTACTTCAGTAAAAGCTCCAATGCCAGGTTTAATTTTAAGAACTGAAGTTAAAGAAGGTGAACTTGTTAAAGAGAATCAACTTTTATTAGTTATGGAAGCTATGAAAATGGAAAATGAAATATTCGCTCCTTGTAATGGAAAAGTTATCAAGGTATGTGTATCTCAGGGTCAACAAATGAACTCTGGCGATGAACTTGTAATTTTAGGTTAAGGGAGTTATCAATGGGAAATTCATTATTAAAAATATGGCAGACAACCGGTATTGTCGGTTTTCTAAGTGAAGATGGTATTGGAAACATTATCATGATTCTAGTAGGTTGTCTTCTAATTTATCTTGCTATTAAAAAAGGTTATGAGCCTTTATTGCTAATACCAATTGGTTTTGGATGTATTCTTTCTAATATTCCTTTTGCTTATATTGCAGGACTTGATCCGGTAAGTGGCGATGCAGGTTTTATTAAATTATTATACGATGTAGGTATTGAAACTGGCTTATTCCCAATTTTGATATTTATGGGAGTTGGGGCAATGACAGACTTTGGTCCTCTTATTGCAAATCCTAAGACCCTTTTACTAGGTGCAGCTGCTCAGTTTGGTATCTTTGTTGCTTTAATTGGTGCTTTACTTATAAGCTTCATTCCAGGAATCAACTTTGATCTTCATGCTGCAGCTTCAATTGGAATTATAGGAGGTGCTGATGGACCTACAGCAATTTATGTAACGAGCCGTTTAGCCCCTGACCTTCTAGGTTCTATTGCCGTGGCCGCTTATTCTTATATGGCACTAGTTCCTATTATTCAACCACCTATTATGAAAGCTTTGACTACAAAAGAAGAAAGACTTATTAGAATGAATCAGCTTAGACCTGTTTCAAAAACAGAGAAAATTCTTTTTCCTTTAACAGTTTTAATTCTATGTGCAATACTCCTTCCTTCAGCTTGTCCTTTAATCGGAGCCTTGATGTTTGGAAACCTTACAAAAGAAAGTGGCGTTGCCAACCGTCTTAGTGATACAATGCAAAATTCATTGATGAATATCGTAACAATCTTCCTAGGATTGTCTGTTGGTTCTAAAATGGAAGCTGCCAAATTCTTGAACCTTAATACTTTAGGTATTCTTCTTTTGGGAATGATTGCCTTTGGTATTGGTACTGGAAGTGGTGTTCTTATTGCAAAACTTATGAATAAATTTTCTAAAGAACCTATCAATCCACTTATTGGAGCAGCAGGTGTTTCTGCAGTTCCAATGGCAGCACGTGTTGCTTCTAAGGTTGGTCAAGAAGAAGATCCTCAGAACTTCCTTCTTATGCATGCTATGGGACCTAACGTAGCTGGTGTTATCGGAAGTGCTGTTGCAGCTGGTGTTCTTTTAGCAGTTGTTCCTACAATGGAACCTCTTATAAATGGACTTAGACCTGCTCTTTCAATTCTTGGTTTATAATTAATATAAACAAAAAAGCGGTGATGTATTTAATATATTGCCGCTTTTTTTTATTGAATTAAAACATTTTTAATTATATTATTTCTTTATGAAAAGAAAAATAGTCAATAATAGTCCTGTCATCATTTCAATCGCTGCTATTAGTTGCATTGCCTTAGTTCTTGGAAAAGTAACCAATGATGTAACAACAATACTTATATTTTCTACTTATCGTTCTTCCTTGATGGACCCTCTTACTTATGTAAGAATGATTTGTCATATTTTTGGACATGCTGATCTTAATCATTTATCTGGAAATATGATGCTAATTCTATTACTTGGACCTCTTCTAGAGGAAAAATATGGCTCTAAACTTATTATCTACATTACTATACTAACCGCTATCATATGTAGTATAGCAAATTACATCTTCTTTCCAGAAACCTTGCTTATGGGTGCCAGTGGAGTGGCCTTTGCTTTTATAGTTCTTTCTTCTATTACTAGCAATAAAGAAGGAAACTCTATTCCTTTGACCTTTATAATAGTTGTAATCTTATTTATTGGAAAAGAAATAATTGACGGCCTTTTTACTGCGGATAACATAAGCCATTTATCTCATATAATTGGAGGTTTTCTAGGAGGAATGATTGGAAATGGAATTAATAGACCTTACTCTAAAATCAGTAAAAATTTCCATAAATTCGATAAAACTGTGGATTCTTTAACAAGTCAGAAAAAATCAAAAATTGAAAATGGAGATGATTTTACAGAAAGGTTCTTTGAAGAAACAAAGAATAAAAAATAGTAAATTATCTATTTAACCTTTCTTGAATTCTTGGTCTAAAGCTTTTAGCTAGAATAACAGCAGTAACAATTTTAACTGCATCTCCAATTAAAAATGGATAGCAACACAACACTAAACTTTCAGCAATAGTCTTTTTTAAACTATAAGAAAAATACCAGGTTCCCAAAGCATAGATAATTAAGGTGGCAACCACCAAGGCAATTATGTTAACAAGAGTTGAGCTTTCTTTTTTACTGAAAGCTATCAAGCCGCCAAAAAAAGCAGCAGGTAACATTCCAATCAAAAAACCACCAGTGGGACCCGCAAAGGCTGCAAATCCCCCACCTGAGGTAAATACAGGAAGTCCAACTAAACCAAGAAATAAATAGACAAGAACCGAAAGTAAAGCTGTAACTGGTCCCAAAGCAAGAGCTGCAAGATAAACAAAAAAAGTTTGCAAAGTTACTGGAATTGGTGGTAAAGGAATTCTTAAAAAAGTTCCAGCAATTATCAATGCCGAAAAGAGAGAAATCAAAACCAATCGTTCCATACTTAAAAACTTTTTCTTTTCTTCCATATTATTACCTCTTTACTGAACAGACTTTAATACAAAATTAAAATTTGAGCAATAAGGTTTTCTATTGAAAATTTAGGTTCATTCTGCTAAAGTCAGTCAATGCTTGAAATAAAAAATCTATTTTATAAAGATATCCTTAAGGATATTAATATCACAATTGAAGATGGGAGCTTTACTTTACTCGCAGGCAAAAATGGAAGTGGAAAAAGTTGTCTTTTAAGATGTATCCAAGGTCTATATAAATATAAAGGTGAAGTAATCTATCATAATAAAGATACAGTAGTCTCAGCAAAGGAAAAAAATTGGGATATAACAGGCTTGGTATTTCAAGATGCACAAATGCAAATTGTTGGACAAACCGTAGCCAAAGATTTAGCTTTTGGATTGGAAATGAAGCATTATGATAAAGAATTAATAAAAGCGAAAGTTCAAGAAAGTTTAAAATCCTTTTCAATAGAAAATCTCAAAGACAGAGCTCCTTCTAGCTTAAGTGGAGGAGAAAAACGCAAAGTTGCCATTGCTGATATTATGATAATGAAACCGAAAGTTCTTCTTTTAGACGAACCTTTTGCAAATTTAGATTATGATGGAGTAAAGAATATTTTAAAATTGATTGTATCACTAAATAAAGAAGGACATACAATTTTTTTAGTCACCCATGAAATCGAAAAAGTTTTAGCCCTTGCCGATAATTTAATAATACTTGAGGATGGGAAAATACTAAAACAAGGGTTGGTTAAAGACCTTTATGATAAAGTCCCTTGGGAAAAAGTTGGACTAAGAGTAAAAGGCCCACTAGAAACTCAAAGTTGGTTGGAAGAATAAGTATGACAGAAATTTTTTCATATCGAAATAAAAATACTTTCCTCCATAGACTAAATCCGATAATTAAGCTCTTACTGATGCTCTCTATAGCCTTTATTCCATGGTATTTTTCACTTCCTGTACTGGTATTATCAGCCATAATAATAAAATTACCATTTATAAAATATCTAAAAAATCTTATTTTCTTTTTTATCTTAGCTATTTTGATTTACTTTAGTAATGGTTGGCAATCATCCATGAGGTTTATAACAATAATACTAAGTGGTTTGATTTTGACAGATACAACTGAACCTATGGATTTAGCTAAAAGTTTACAACCGGTTTTAGGAAGGACTTTTGCACTTCTTGTTCAACTTACTTTGGCGATGTTACCAATAGTTTTTGAAACCTGTGAAACAGTTCGACTAACCAGGAAATCAAGAGGAGAAAGATTTATAAGTCTTTCATATCTTGAAATGATTCTAAGTGTTCTACTAGACAAAAGCGATGAGATTACTCTAGCTTATAAAACAAGAAATGTGCATTAATAATTTGACTAAACCAAAATCTATGGTATAAAAGAATGAGAGGAATTTTATGGAAAAAAGAAAAGACTATATAAGTTGGGATGAATATTTTATGGGAATCGCTGTGCTTTCTTCAAAAAGAAGTAAAGATCCAAATACTCAGGTTGGAGCATGTATTGTCAACGCTGATAACAAAATTGTTGGTGTTGGTTATAATGGCTTTCCTATTGGATGTTGCGATGAAGACCTACCTTGGGGACGGGAGGGAGATTATCTTGAAACTAAATACCCTTTTGTCTGTCATGCTGAACTTAATGCAATTTTAAATAGCATCTCAAAAGATTTAAAAGGTTGCAAACTCTATGTAGGTTTATTTCCTTGCAATGAATGTGCAAAAGCAATAATCCAAAGTGGAATAAGAGAAGTAGTTTTCCTAGAAGATAAATATGCTCAAGAAGATTCTACAAAAGCTTCCAAGAAAATGTTTGATCAGACAGGAGTAAATTATAGAAAGTTTTTGGGAAATAAAAGAATAGAAATCGATATTTAAACAAAATTTAACAATATTTGAGAATATTTTAGTAACTATTTTTAAAAAAATATGATAGAATATTGTAAGTTAAGGTATAGGAGAATATTAGAATGAAAAAAATTATTACTATTTTACTGTTTGTTGCCATTATTCCAACAATGGTTTTTGCAAACTTTATGAATTTAAGCGTTGGTACAAATTATAGCAGTACCGAAAGTTATAATAGTGAAGACTTAAATTTAAGTAACATTTATATGGGTCCTGAAGTTCGAGCAAATCTATCTTTTATTGAAGTAGGATTAAAATCAAAATATTTCTCTCAGATTGGAAATTCAAATAAGTTAGCGATTTCTGGAGATGTTAACTTTTTAATTGATTTATCTTTTCTTCAACTTGGTTTAGGAATTTCAACTGATTCTTATGACATTTCTTTTAACGATGATGGAAGCACAACAAATCTTTCAGGAAACGATATGGAAGATTGGTTTATGAATTCTAATCTTAATTGGCGTTTAAGTGCTGGTTTAACTCTTGGCCACTTAAGATTCGTTGGTGATTATATAGTTCCAACTAATTTTCAATTCAATGCTGAAGACACAAGTACCATAATTCCTGATAGCTGGGAGAATGGTTATGTTTCAATTTCTTTCCTTTACAGCTTGTTTAGATAATATTTAAATTTTAGTTAGAGCTTGATGAATTTTATTTTCTGCTTCTTTAAATTCATTAAGCTCTTTTTTTGTTAAAAATTCTACTCTTTTGTAATTCTCTTCTTGAGCCATGTTTATAAGAGTTTTTTTATCAATAATAAAAGAAGCTGGTCTATTTCTTTTTTGTGCAATTTTATCCCTTGCAAACCAATACTCTCTTAAATAAATTTTAGTTCTTTCACTCATTCTCCTTGAACATAGTCTTTCCCACTCTAAGGTATCTTTATGTTTTGGTTTTCCACTGTTTGACATTCGCCAATTTATTGCTTTAATTTCTTTATCAGGCAAATCTTTTATTTCTTGTTCAAGACTTTCCTTCAAATCAAATAAATATTTTACATCATTAAGTGCATATAATAACTGCTCTGGACTTAAGGGACGTTTCATCCAATTGGACATTTGCTTTTTCTTTTTATTAGAATCAAGATTTTCAATTTTAAGATTTCTTACAATTAAACCTGCTAAGTTACCATAATAACCAACTGCTTTTGCAAGAATTCTAATATCAAAGATTTTTTTTAGAATAATACCTGATTCTCTTCTAACTAGGGTACTATCACTTGAGCAATCAAACATTATTTTTTGAATATTTGATTCAAGAAAAACCTTTAAAGCTTCCTTTGAAATTTTTAAAGCATCAACTAAATAGTAATTTTTCCTGTCAAATAGTTGAACAAGACAAAGGTGTTCTCCATAAACATGAAGATTAAATTCACCTTCAAAATCCATTGCAATTAAGGTTATTTCTTCATCTTCCCATTTCTTTTGTAGAAGAAAAAGGTCCTTATCATTTTCAATAAGTTCATACTTACTGTTTATATTTTTTTCCATGGGTTTAACTATACTACAAAATTAAAATTGTTTATAGTTTGAATTACAAATCAATCTTTGTACTAAGTTAGTTTCATTTATTTAAAAAAAATCCCACAAATTGTGGGAAAAACGGTTTCTCAAAGCCTACTCTTTTAGTAAAACTATTCCCCTTATACACAATAGTATAACCCTTAATCTGCCGTCGATTCTTTAGAATTTTAACATAGCAACTAGGACATATAATGTCCTTAATTTACTAAACTTTTTTTATTTTCTATAAAACTGGAAATTTTAGATAAAGAATAAATTTTCATCTGTCGGTCTTCTTTATCAAAACCCATCAATTTCCAATCATACCCAATGTTTATAATTACATAAGGGGTAATAATTAAGTTTTGTTCTTTATCATAATCAAAACTAACTGAAGTTCTTCCTTTAATGGCTTTTAGAATTTCAAAAAATAAATCAAAATTACAAGCTTCTGAAATATTTGAAAGAAATATTACTCTATCAGAGAGATCTCTAAACTCTGGAGCTATTCCAGAATTCAAAAAGCCCTTAATCCCTTCTCCATACAAAGAAGAAATTCCATAAGTTTCCTCAACTTTTTTGTATATAGATTTAGCAACAAGTAGTTTCTCATTTGAGTTTTCTTCTCTTTTAGATTTTTGATATATACTATAAGATTGGCTGTTTTTATTCCAAAAAAGTTTTATTTTCAAACGATCCCGAATATACTCAATATCCCTTTTTACGGTTCTTTCTCCAACCTCGTACTTGTTACAAACATTTTCAATCTTAAAGGCACCAGTAGCACCAATTTCCTGAAAGATATATAGGATTCTTTCTGTTTGACTCATGTTTTTAAGTTTAACATAAAACCTTTCAATTTCAAGAAAAAATATCGGTTTTATTAGAAAATAATATACACTTTAAAACTTATGTGTTAGACTTTTTCTTTGATAGGAGTAAATTAATGTTAAATAAAATTTCACTTAAAGAAAAACTTTCTTATGGTATTGGACCTTTTGGTCAAAACTTTATTTACAACTTGATGGCCAGTTTTTTATTATTTTTCTATACTGATATATTTGGAATTACTGCAGCTGCTGCAGGAACACTTTTATTAGTAGCTAGAGTTTGGGATGCTGTAAATGATCCAATGATGGGAATGATTGCAGATAGAACTAAGTCTAAATGGGGGAAGTTTAGACCTTATCTTTTATTTACTCCACTACTTTTCTTACCCTTTGCAGTTGCAACTTTTACAGTTCCAGCTTTTACAAAATACTCTTCAAAATTAATCTGGGCATATGTTACCTATATTGGTTTTGGTATGTTATATACTGCTAGTGATGTCCCATTTTGGGCTTTAAGCAGTGTAATTACTACAGATTCAGTCGAGAGAAATACTCTTGTAGCTTATCCAAGATTCTTTGCAACAGTTGCTGTTGCAATTGCAACGGTAGCAACACAACCGTTAATTAAAATACTAGGAAAAGGCAATCAAGCAAAAGGTTTTCAACTTACAGCTTTGCTATATAGTATTCTAACAATTATCTGTTTTTTAATTTGTTTTTTTAATGTTAAAGAAAGAGTTTCTTCAAAATCAAACGTTAATGCAACTTTCTCAAAATCCCTGAAAGCCCTTACTCAAAATAAACCTTTAATTCTTGTTTTTATTTCAGGTTTTTTCCTTGGTATTGCTACAACAAGTAAACTTTCAGCCTTGCTTTACTTAGCAAAATATAATCTTAACAATGAAGGTCTTTACACTTTAATTGCAGGTTTAAACATCCCATTTATTCTAATTGGAATAATATTGGTCGCTCCTATAAGTAAAAAAATTGGTAAGATAAAAACTTATATTCTTTTCAATGCAATCTTTGCTGTAGGTTCTTATTTATTTTATTTCACCGGCTGGTCGAACCTTACAGTATTAATCATTTTCAATTGTTTCTCTTCAATTGGAATGAGTGCACCTTTAGTAATACAAACTTCAATGATAGCAGATACAATTGAATATTCTGAGTATCATATTGGGTCCAGAAATGAAGGTATTATTTTCTCAACTCAGACTTTTATGGCAAAAATTACTTCAGCTTTGTCCACAATTTTGATTGCAGCAATGTTAACTGCTTTTAATTATAAGGCAAACCAAATCCAAACTATGCAGACTTTACAAGGCATTCAAACTATGACAGCCTTAGTTCCTGCAATAGCAACAACTCTTACAATAATTCCAATGCTCTTTTACAAACTTGATGAAAAAGAACATGAAAGACTTGTAGGTCTAATTGAAAAACAAAAGGTACAAGCTTAATGGAAATATCACTCCCGGCAGGAAATTTACAGTCAGCTCTCTCAGCTTTTAAGGGAGGTGGCGATTCAGTGTATCTTGGATTAAAAGATTTTAGCGCTCGAAAAGGAGCCGAAAACTTTTCTTTTGAGGATCTTTCAAAATTAATGGCTTTTTCTAAAGCTAATGACAAAAAAGTATTTGTTGCTCTTAATACTTTGATAAAAGACAATGAATTCCCATTAATGGAAAAAATTCTTAAACAATTAAATTTTTTAGAAGTTGATGGGCTTATTATACAAGATCTTGGATTAGCTCTCTTTATTAAAGAAAACTTTCCTTTCCTTGAATTACATGCTTCTACTCAGTTAGCTTGCCATACAACCGAAGGTGTGAAATTCTTAAGGGACTTTGGATTTAAGCGAGTTGTTCTTTCAAGAGAACTAAATTTTGATGAAATTAAAACAATAAGAAAAAATGTAAGTGATGTTGAATTGAAAGTATTCATCCATGGAGCCATGTGTTATGGTTTTAGTGGATTGTGTCAAGCAAGCCGACTAATTACAGGTAGGAGTGCCAATAGAGGGGAATGCGCTCAAATATGCCGAACCTGGTTTACCTACAAAGGAAAAAATGGATTTTTCTTTAACATGAAGGATCTTTGTCTAAAAGAAGACATTCTTAAACTTGAAGAAATTGGTATTGAAGCTGTAAAAATTGAAGGTAGAATGAAAAGCCCTCTTTACACCTACTCTTGTGCAAAATATTATAAATCTGTCTTAAATAGAGAGCCAAAAAAGGATTTGGATTCTTATTATTCAAACATGATTCTATCCTTTTCAAGAGACCGAGATTCGGGTTATTTTGATTTTAAAACAGAAATTCCAAAAGACAATTATCTAATTAATAATAGCTTCACTCAACATCTTGGATTGCCTATAGGGACTGTAGTAAAGAAGCAAAAAAATCATATTTTAATAAAATTGAACCAACCAATTTCACTAAGGGATGGCCTTCTTATTATAAATGATGATATTACCTCTTCTTCTGCTAAATTTCCCGTTAGCACTATTGTTGATAATCAAGGAAGAACAAAGAGTTTTGCTAATGAAGGTGAAATAATTCAAATTCCACTTCAAAATATTGAAAACTACTCTTTTAAAGAAAACTGTGTTGTTTATCGTATATCTTTACATGATGGAAATCTTCCTTTGATATCTGAAACAAATCTTAAACCTTTTAAAAAAGCCATAAATATTGAATATACTCTTGAGAAAAATAGTCTAACCTTAGAATCTTCTACTTTTAAGAAAACTTATCCTTTGGAAATTCAAGAAGCAAGAAAACCTTCTAACTTTTATTCCAATTTGGAAAAAGTTCTTTTAGAAAGTTCTGACAGTTACTTTGTTCTTAAGACACTTATACTTAAATCTAGTTTATATGAAAATGATAAAATATTTACTCCTATTTCTTTTATCAAGAAAATTAGAAGAGACTTTTATAAAGAACTTGATAAAATACAAGAACAGAAATTTGAAGTCAAAACTCCAGCTTTGAATATAATTCAAGAAGGCGAAGGGAACTTACCAAATAGAAAGGATTTGGGACTTTGGGATGAAATAATCAAAATAGATGATAAAAAATACCTTCCTTTAAATCCCTTAATGTTTGATGAAGAAAAATATCTAGATTCAATTAGCGAAAAGGTTAAAGAAAACGAATTAATCATTGGATTAAATAATATCGGACAGCTTAATTGGGCTTTACAACATCCAGAGGTAAAAATCTTCATTGACGTTTTTTTATATATGGCGAATGCTTGGACTTGCAAAATGTTCAAAGAGCTTCTTCCAAATTTAATAGGAGGATACTCTTGGATGGAAGAAAAACTTCCCATAACCGAAAACTGGCCTTTTGTTCCCACTTATCCTAAAGATTTTGTTCCTCCTGTTTTTATTAGCAGAACTTGTTTTGCGAAAAATATTCTTGAACAAAATTGTAAAACCTGTAGTCATAAAACCTATTCTATTGAACAGAATAATAAAAAATTTTCTGTTAATACAAAAGATTGTACAACCACAGTTATCCTAGATAAGTGAGCCATAACGAGTTACAAAAGCCTCAGCATTTTGAATACTACCACCTGCAGCTCCTTTGACAATATTGTTGACGAGTAAAGCAAACCCTATTCTATTACCCTGCTTTTTTAATCGTCCAGTATAGACAACCATTCCTCTTGGGTCTCCCCAAAAAGCAAATTTATGTTGAGGTGATTCTTTATCACTGCTATAGGAAATTGAAGACTTTGGAGTAGAAGGAAGCTCAACAGATTCATGAAAATTATTCCAAGCATCAATTACCATTTCTTGTGAAACCTCCTCTTCAAAATTAACCCAAACAGTTTCTAAATGTCCAAACATAATTGGAACTCTTACACAGTAGGCATAAAAATCAGGATGAATATCTAAAATTTTCTGAATTTCTTTTTCCATTTTTTCTTCTTCCCCACCAATATAAGGGATTGTATTATTTGTAATATCAAAAGCAGAAAGTCCTGGATAACCAGCCCCACTTACACTTTGGTAAGTACTTACATTTATTTCTTTGATTTTAAACTTTTTCAAAGGTGCAAGAGCTATGGCAAGTCCTGTAGTAGCACAATTTGCATTTGTAACAACAAACCCTGTTTTAGGGAAACCCTGTTTCTCAATCCAAGATAATTTTTCTACATTGGTTTCTGGTATTAGTATTGGAACATCATCATCATATCTCATACTAGCAGCATTGCTAAATACGTAAAACCCATAGCTTCTTAGCTGAGGTTCAGCTTCATTTGCTACATTTGCTGGAAGGGCTGAAAAAACAATTTTTACGCCAGAATTTTTCATTTCCTCCATATCTAATTCTTTAATAGTAAAATCAGAAAGGTATGAGGGCATTTCAAAAGGCAGTACCCAATGGACAGTTTCTTTATAGTGTTTTCCAATCCTCGAGGATGACGCAGTCAAATAGCTTACTTCAAACCATGGATGATCTTTTAACATCCATAAGAATACTTGTCCAACTGCTCCTGTAGATCCGATAACTGCTACTTTGATTTTATTATGCATAAACAACCTTCATATTTTT
>JBAYZQ010000023.1:0-20508 GCA_041672385.1 Sphaerochaetaceae bacterium
AATGGAAAAGTCCTGCATGAAGTACAATAGAATCATAAAGTTGTACATTAACTGCAAAGTTTACTATTCCATCAAAGGTTTCAAGGTCAGTTCCTCCAAAAGCATCAAAAACAGTGTTAAAAGCTGACTTTGCCTGAAATTCAGTAGCAATAATGTCTTTATAAGAAAACCTCATAATACTACTATTAAATCCCAATCTTCCTTGAAAGAATATATTATCCTCTCCCCATTTTTCTTCCATCAAAGTATTAAGAAATACATTTTCATATCTACCATCTGAAGCTTTAACTGAATTTACTTTCACCCTATCAGTATTAACATGAACATCCTGCATAATTATTATGCCTAAAGTTGTATCTGTAGAATATTGATCGGCATAGTAATTCGGATACAAGGTATTTTTTGGCATAAAAGTAAAAGAAAAGTCACCTTCAGCAAAAACTGATAAAACAAAGATAAAACAAATTGATAATAATGCTAATTTTTTTTTCATTCGCTCATACTATTAGGTTTGCTAACCTATTACAATATAAAATTAATCTTTTTTTTATTTTACACTAAAAAGCAACTGTTCATAATCTGGATAAGGCCAATAATCATTAGCAACAATAGTTTCAGCTTCATCACAAATTAATCTAAGTTCGTTTTCCAAAGGAATTACTGTTTTAGCCAAATAAAGGCAAGAATCAAAGCTATCCTGAATTTGTTTAAATTTTAAGCTAGATTCTTCAATTTCTCTAAGCTTTATATCAAGATCATTGATTAAAGTAGAAAGTTTCTCAATAAGAGAAATTTCAAATTTACAATTTAAATTTTTACTAACCTCTAGTTTTGCTTTTACATTTTCTGCAATAAAACCACTGTAACCAATAATAGCAGGCATAATATCTTTTTTAACCATTTCTCTAAGAACTTGGTTCTCAATCATAATGGTTTTACTATACATTTCCAAAGTAACTTCATATCTTGAATAAAGTTCAACTTTAGTTAAGATTTTATTATCCTCAAAAAGACGAACATTCTTCTCAGCTATTAAAGCAGCCGAGGCCTCTGCAGTCGTCTTAAAATTAACCAAACCTCTTCTCTCTGCCTCTTCAATCCAATATGCACTATAGCTGTTACCATTAAAAATAATAGACTTATGGTTTTTATAAATTTTAGAAATAATAGCATTTATAGCCATCTTATTTTTTAAACATTCAGCAATGTAATTTAGAGAATCGGCAAAAATTGTATTAAGCACAGTATTTGAATCTGAAGCATTAAAAGAAGAACCAAGCATTCTAAATTCAAATTTATTGCCAGTAAAAGCAAGTGGACTAGTCCTGTTCCTATCACTAATATCCTTTGGAAACTCTGGAAGAACATGAACTGATAACTCAATCTTAGTTTCTTTATTTTTACTTCCCTCTTTTCCAATAGAAATTTCCCTAAAGATTCTATCAAGTTCTTCACCAAGATAAACTGATACAATTGCTGGAGGAGCTTCTGCAGCTCCCAATCTATGGTCATTAGAAGCGCTAGCAACGGTAAATCTTAATAAATCTTGGTATTTATCCACAGCTCTTATCATAGCAGCTATAAAGAGCATAAAACGCGCATTATCAGAGGGAGTCACTCCTAGTTCAAAAAGATTAACTCCTCTATCAGTACACAAAGACCAATTATTATGCTTTCCAGACCCATTCAAACCTTCAAAAGGTTTCTCATGTAAAAGACAAACCAAATCCATCTTATTAGCAATTCTTTTCATCATGTCCATAACAATAAGATTTTGATCAACTGAAAGATTGGCAGTTGTGTAAATAGAAGCTAGCTCGTGTTGAGCAGGAGCTACTTCATTATGTCTTGTCTTAGCATATATTCCCAGTTTCCAAAGTTCTACATCAAGTTCCTTCATAAAAGTACTTACTCGACTTTTTATTGTTCCAAAATAATGATCTTCTAATTCTTGACCTCGAGCAGGAGCAGCTCCAATTAAAGTTCTTCCACAAAGTTTTAGGTCTTTTCTTTTTTCAGCAATTTTTTGATCTATCAAAAAATACTCTTGTTCTAAACCAACTGAAACATGAACTCTTTTACTCTTTTCATCCCCTAAGAGCTTTAAAACATTAATAGCCGAATCGTTCAAAACTTCCATTGATTTAAGTAGCGGAGTTTTCTTATCTAAAACCTGTCCACTGTAACTACAAAAAGCAGTTGGAATAAAAAGTGTCTTTTCTTTTATAAAAGCATAACTAGTGGGATCCCAAGCAGTATAACCCCGAGCCTCAAAAGTCGCTCTAAGTCCTCCAGAAGGGAAACTAGATGCATCAGGTTCACCCTTTATTAATTCTTTCCCGCTAAATTTTAAAATGGCTTTACCATCTTTTAAAGGAAAAATAAAACTTTCATGTTTTTCAGCAGTAATACCAGACAAAGGCTGAAACCAATGAGTAAAATGTGTAGCACCTTTTTCAACCGCCCAATTCTTCATTGCATTGGCAACTGAATTTGCAATATCAAGGTCAAGAGTTTTACCTTCTTCAATTGTCTCTTTTAATTTTTCATATACTTCTTGAGAAAGATCTCTTCTCATTATTTGATCATTAAAAACCAGACTTCCAAAATTATTGCTAAAATAGCTTTCATTGCTTTCCTTCATTCTTTTACTCCAAAAAAAAAGACACCGCGGATAAATCCACAGCGCCTTTGCTTATCTTAGATTAGAAAAAGCCGATGTTTTTGTCAACTAGTGAACGAAAAAATAACAAAATAGTTTTGTCACAACTAAAACAAAATAAATACCTTCATTTTCCCAACTTTATGACCTTGTGTCATATCAACTCCAAATAAAATGTTAGAAATATGTAGTATTTTGTAACAAGTTCTAACATAAAGAACTTAAAAGTTTAAACTTTTTGTTAGAGATATCAAAAAAACAACATTTAAAGTATTTAAAATCCTTGTGACTTATGCATTTTTAAAATCCTTTTTAAAATTCCTTCATCATTCTTTACAAATCCTATTTATTCTTTTATTATTTTAAGGACAAAGACGTCTATTCTTTTTTTTTTCCAAAAAAAAAAGGAGTGGGCGTCTTTATTTAAATTTAGGGAGGGGAAAAATGGCACTAACAAAAAATGAAGTCATGCAATTTATTGAAGAACAAAACGTAAAATTTGCAAGACTAGCCTTTTGTGACATACTTGGAAACTTAAAGAATATCTCAATCTCAATTAAAGAATTACCAAAAGCTTTTGAAAGGGGAATTGGTTTTGATGCCTCAGCCATAAAAGGGTTTTTAAACATTGAAGACTCTGATTTGTTCTTATTCCCAGAACCAGATACAATTACAATTCTCCCCTGGCAAACAAGTCAAGGCCGAGAAGTCAGATTCTTTTGTGTAATTAAAAGAGCAAATGGTGACATCTTTGAGGGTGATTTAAGATACAAACTCAGAGAGACTCAGCTAAAAGCTTTTTCAAATAACCTGGAATTTAGTTTTGGACCTGAATGTGAATTTTACCTTTTTAAAACGGATGAATATGAAAATCCAACTTTAACACCCGTGGATGAAGCAGGTTATTTTGATATAGCCCCACGTGATCAAGGTGAAAATGTTCGACGAGAAATTTGCCTTACTTTGGATGAAATGGGGTTTTATACCGAAAGAAGTCATCATGAACAGGGACCAGGACAAAATGAAATTGATTTTAGATTCTCTTCCCCACTAAAAGCTGCGGATAACTTTATAACCTTTAAATCAGTTGTTCAAACAATTTCTTCTAGATTGGGTTTGTTTGCTTCATTTTTACCAAAGCCTTTAATTGACCAAAGTGGAAATGGGCTTCATATAAACATTAGTGTCAAGAATGACCAAGCTCTAAACAGTTATATGATGGCAGGAATACTCAAACATATAAAAGAATTAACACTCTTTTTAAATCCACTTACAAATTCTTATCTTAGACTAGGAAACTTTGAGGCCCCACTTAGGACAGATTTTGGTCCCGCTAATAGATCTCTTTTAGTAAGAATCCCACCTTCAAGCCAGCGTTTTGAAGTAAGAAGCCCAGATCCAAGCTGTAACCCTTATTTAGTTTTTAATCTTCTACTTAAAGCAGGTATCCAAGGAATTCAAGAAAAGCTTGATCCTAATGAAATTAAATCACAAGAATTGCCTGCTTCCTTGGAAGAAGCAATTAAGATAGCTGAAAATAGTGACTTTGTAAGAAATAATCTCAATGAAATTACTTTCAATAAATTTTTAGAAATCAAAAAAGCTGAAAGTGAAAGTCTTAAGGACTTTTCAAGTCAACTTCACCATTATTTTTCAATAGTATAAGGAGGATAATAATGAGTAAAATATTACTGGTAACCCAATCCGGCAAGGCAGAAGTTGCTTTGTCTAAATTGATTGCCACCTATTTTACTCAATATCCAGAAAAAGACCGCTCCACTTTTAATCAATTAATAGTAGCAAATAATGCTTCTGATGCTAAAAGAAGGGCATTTGAAAATGATTTTGATACAATCATAATAAATTGTCCTTTAATTGAGGGAAATAGTGAAAATCTTGCTTGTGATTTGACCAAAACAACTTACAGTACTATTATCATGCTGGTGCAGGCAAAAAAGGCCAAAGAAGTAGAAGAAATTGTCATCTCAGAAGGAATTTTTGTTTCATCAAAACCAATAATTTCTCAACTTTTTTTTGAAAACATAAGACTTGGACAAGTAACAAGGAAAAGATTACTTTCTTTAAAGAAAGAAAACCTTGACCTTCAAGTCCGTCTTGAACAACTTAAGACCATTAATCAGGCAAAACTGGTATTAATACAAAAGAAAGCCTTAAGCGAAGAACAGGCTCATAAATACATAGAACAGCAAGCAATGAATCAAAGAAAGCCAAAAATTGAAATTGCTGAATACATATTAAAAACCTATATATAAAGGAAGGCTATATGACAAAATATATTTTTGTAACAGGCGGTGTTGTTTCCGGATTGGGAAAGGGCATAACGGCAGCAAGTTTAGGAAGACTGCTCAAGAACAGAGGTCTCAAGGTTACTTCTCAGAAACTTGATCCCTATATGAATATTGACCCTGGAACAATGAGTCCTCTTCAACATGGAGAAGTTTTTGTTACAGAAGATGGAAGTGAAACAGATTTAGATTTGGGACATTATGAAAGATTTATCGATGAAAATCTTAATAAATACTCAAATTTAACCAGTGGAAAAGTATACTGGAACGTATTAAACAAAGAAAGAAAAGGTGAATACCTTGGAAGTACTGTTCAAATAATACCCCAAGTGACCGATGAAATAAAAGAATTTATTTACAAAGCAAGTGAACAAACTAATGCTGATGTAGTTATAAGTGAAATCGGAGGAACTGTTGGAGATATTGAAAGTCAACCATTTCTAGAAGCTATTCGTCAAATAGGCCAAGAAGTCGGTCAGAAAAACAGACTCTATATTCATGTTACTTTAGTTCCTTACCTTGCCTCCAGCAAAGAACATAAAAGTAAACCAACTCAGCACTCTGTTAAACAAATGCAGGCTCTTGGGCTTAACCCAGATATCATAGTTATGCGAAGTGATTTTGATATTGAACAACCAATTAAAGATAAAATTTCACTTTTTTGTAATGTTGAAAAGGAATGTGTTATTGAAAATAAAACCCTAAGCAGTCTTTACGAAGTTCCTTTGATGCTAAAAGATCAAAACTTCGACAAGATAGTTTGTAAACATTTAGGCCTTCCTGATGCTGAATGCAAAATGTTAAAATGGGAAGCTTTGGTAAAGAACATAAAAGAAACTAAAGAAACAGTAAAAATTGGATTAGTAGGTAAATACATAGCTCTTCATGATGCCTATTTAAGTATTGTAGAATCTCTTTCTCATGCTGGATATGCTCAACTTAAGAAAGTTGAAATAGTCTGGGTAAATTCAGAAGAACTCATCAATGAAGAAATAACAGCACTTAAACTTAAATCTTGCCAAGGAATAATTGTTCCAGGAGGTTTTGGTGATAGAGGTATTGAAGGAATGGTTCAAGCTACACGTTGGGCTCGTGTTAATAAAATACCATTTTTAGGAATATGTCTTGGAATGCAAGTTGCTGTAATTGAATTTTCAAGAGATGTAGCAAACCTAGTTGAAGCAAATAGTATTGAATTTAATCCAGAAACACCTGATCCAGTAATCAACTTAATGGAAGACCAAATTGGAAAAGTTAAAGGTGGAACCATGAGACTTGGCTCCTACCCTTGCAGTGTTGAAGAAAATACTATTCTAAAAGAAGCCTATCACGCTGAAGAAATCCACGAAAGGCATCGACATAGATATGAATTTAATAATAACTATAGAACTCTTCTTGGGAAGTCTGGGTTAGTCTTTTCAGGACATTCTCCAGACAATCGTTTAATAGAAGCGGTAGAACTTAAAAAAGAGAACCATCCATTTTTTATTGGAGTACAGTTCCATCCTGAATTTAAGAGCAGACCAATTAACCCACAGCCACTCTTTTTAGAATTGGTTAAGCAAAGTTCTAAACAGACTATTTGGTAAAACTTCCAACTCCAGAAGAAGTCCCACAGAAAAATACCTTGAAACTATTCTTGTACTCAGGAAAAAGTTTCAGGTAGGACTTTGTTATGGAGTCTTTTATTTGATCCTTATATTTTGGATTAATTAAAGCCATACAACACCCTTTGAAGCCTGCACCACTAAATCTTCCACCATAGACCCCTGGAATTTCTTTTAATTCTTCATAAAGGGCAATAAGTTCTTTTGAACCTGTTTCCCAATTATGGATTGAACTATAACCACTTTCTCTCATGAGAAAACCAAATTCAGTAAGGTCACCTTTCTTCCAAGCTTCAATTCCTTTTTTTACATTATCCATCTCTTGATAATAGTGCTCAGCTCTTTTGGCAAACTTGAGGGGAAGCTTATTTTTATAATCTTCAAATATTTTTTTTGGAACATCACGCATAACACTCTTTTCATAGGTTTCATAAGGAAGATTAGCAAAAGCTTTTAAACAATAAGATGCTGATTTGACTTCATCAACACGAATATTATAACCTTTACCCAAAGTTCTTGAAACTCCAGAATAGAAAATTCCAATCTCATAATCTTCCATTTTTTCTGGTTTTCCAATATTTGAATAACTTCCATCAAGTGTGTCCAAAACAAGAAGTTTATCCTTTTCACAAAGGACAATACAACTTTGATCTAAGGTACCACTATTTACACCAACATATTTATTTTCAGCATATTGAGTGATTTCAATCATTTCATCATTGCTTAATGAAATTTCATTGACTTTACAAAGTGCTTGTAAAATACAAAGAATAACAGCTGAAGAAGAGGAAAGACCACCAATTGGAACTTCTCCATAAATAATTCCAGAAATTCCTTTTTTTAGAACAATTTCTTTTTTTACTGATAGAGACCAAGTTGCAGCTCTAAGATAGTCACACCAATCACCTTGTTTGCTTTCAATTTCAATACTGTCAAAGACTTTTTTATCATCAAAATTTAAACTTAAAAGGGACATGGTACTATCAAAGTTTTTCTTGTAAACCATGTTTATACCAAGATCAAGAGCAAACCCCGTTACAATACCCCTCTGGTGGTCAATATGAGCACCAAGAGGACAAACTCTGTAGGGAGAATAACAACTTAATATATCTTCTTCTTTAACCTTAGGGTACAAATCCCTGAACTTTTGATAAAGCTTGCTTTCTTGATCCATGGTTTTAACTCCTAAATTACTATTCCTTTAAAATCTTTTTTTACTTGTTCGTAGCTTTGAACATTCCCAATATCAAATCTTTTTCCTGGCATGGAGTAAGCATATACAGTTGTCTGAGTACAAAGCCATTCAATAAAACTTCCTGGAGCATCTGTTTCACAACCATTATTGATTGCTTTATTTATCATTGGAACATCTTCTCTCTTGTAAATATAGAAAGGTGGAACGGCCCAATTGCTATCAGGATTTTGAGGTTTTTCTTTAAAGTTAAGAATTTTTGAATTTTCATCAACTGTTGCAATTCCATATTTGGATAAAGTACTTTTATCTTCAACCCAGTATCGCATTACTGATGTTGCATTTTTCTCTTTGTAAAAATCATAGAAATGCTTTAAAGAAAATTCTAATACATTATCTCCGGCTAATACCATTAAATCATCGTCTAGTTTTAGCTTATCAACTGCAAAGGCAATATCTTTTACAGCTCCAAGTCTAGTAGAATTATCAATACTTCCATCATCAATAACTCGAATTTTTTTAGTAAGTTTATTATTTTTACTCCATTTCTCAAAATGTTCATAAAATTTATGATTTGAAATAATCACATATTCTTTAATTTCATCAATACCATCAACATCTTCAAGTAACCAATCAATAACTGTTTTTTCATTAACATCAAGAAGAGGTTTTGGAAAATTCTTAGTAATAGGATAAAGCCTTGTGGCATACCCTGCAGCTAAAACAACACAAATCATATTTGTCTCCTATTTTACTTTATAATAATCTTTATACCACTGGTAATATTTTGTTAAACCTTCTTCAATTGTAGTTGAAGGTTTAAAATTAAAATCTTCAATTAATGGAGAAACATCGGCATAAGTTTGATAAACATCGCCCATCTGCATACCAAGGAATTCTTTTTTTGCTTTCTTTTTAATAACCTTTTCAAGGGTTTCTATGAAATCCATTAATTTTACAGGTTTGTTATTTCCAATATTGTAAATTTTGTATCTCGTATGGGCTTCATTTTCTTCAGGAGGATTGTTAAGCATATTCTCAATTCCTTTTACAATATCGTCAACAAAGGTAAAATCTCTTAACATATCGCCGTTATTGAAAACTTGAATAGTTTCATCATTGAGTATTTTTTTTGTAAAAGAAAAATATGCCATATCAGGTCTTCCAAAGGGGCCATAAACTGTGAAAAATCTTAAACCTGTTGAAGGAATTTTATAAAGATGACTATAAGTATAGGCCATTAGTTCATTTGATTTCTTAGTGGCTGCATAAAGGCTAACTGGATTATCAACTTTATCATCGGTGCTAAAAGGAACTTTCTTGTTCCCACCATAAACACTTGAAGAGCTAGCATAAAGTAAATGCTCAACAGGATGAAAACGACAAGCTTCAAGAATATTAAAAAATCCAATAATATTGGAATCAATATAAGATCTAGGATTAGTAATGGAATAACGAACTCCTGCCTGGGCAGCAAGATTAACTACTATATCAAATTTATTATCATTAAAAAGTTTATCAACGGCTGTTTTGTCTGCTAAATCACCTTTTATAAATGTGAAGTTCTCATAATTGCTTAAAGAATTAAGTCTTCCTTCTTTAAGACTAACTTCATAATAATCATTAAGATTATCAAATCCTACTACCTTTGCACCTAAACTTAAAAGCCTTTTTGAAAGATGGTAACCTATAAATCCTGCAGCTCCCGTAATTAAAAAAAGTTTATTTGAATCAAAATCTTTATATCCTGGTTTCATTGTTTCCTCCATAAATCATAATTCTATTTTAACAACAAATTTTTCTTTTGGAAACACCTTTTGCTTATAATAACGAAAGAAAACGAAAGTTTTTTAATATATCTACGTAAGTAAAGTAAAGTTAATGATTATATTTTCTTTCAAAAAAAAACTGCACCCGATTAGGATACAGCTTTTTATACTTCTGAAAAATTTATTCTTCAGATTTACGACCATAACGTTTATTAAATCTTTCAACACGTCCAGTTGTATCAACAAGTTTCTGATTACCAGTAAAAAATGGGTGGCAAGCAGAACAAATTTCAACATTCAAAGACTTAGCTGTAGTTTTTGTTTTAATAACATTACCACATGAACACTTTACTTCGCAAAGTTCATATTTTGGATGAATACCTTTCTTCATTATTATTTCCTCCGTTACGCTATCTGCTGATACGGACTAAACCTTGACAGCAGACAAATTTAATTATTACCTTCCCCGTTGTCAAACTCCAGAACTGCCGCCTGAATTCATCGAACGCAAGAATAACTCATTATTTTTGGTTTTCCTCATTTTGTCAAGGAGTAGGTCAATGATTTCAACATCTTCAAGGTTATTTAACGCATTTCTTAACAACCACATTTTGCCCTGTTCTTCTTTACTTAAAAGAAGATCTTCTCTTCTGGTTCCAGATTTCTTAATATTAATTGCTGGGAAAATTCTTCTATCAGCTAATTTTCTATCAAGGACAATTTCACAGTTACCGGTACCTTTGAATTCTTCAAAAATAACCTCATCCATTCTAGAACCTGTTTCAATCAAGGCACTGGCAATAATTGTAAGACTTCCGCCGCCTTCAATATTTCTTGCAGCACCAAAGAATCGTTTAGGTTTATTTAAAGCATTAGAATCAACACCACCACTTAATACCTTTCCACTTGCTGGAACAGTTTGGTTATAAGCACGAGCTAGTCTGGTAATAGAATCTAAAAGTATTACAACATCTTTCTTATGCTCAACAAGACGCTTAGCTTTTTCAATTACCATCTCTGCCACGTTAACATGCCTTGAGGCCTGTTCGTCAAAGGTTGAAGCTACAACCTCACCCTTAACGTTTCGTCGCATATCAGTAACCTCTTCAGGCCTCTCATCAACCAATAAAACCATCAATTTAACATCTGGATGATTGGTTGTAATTGCATTTGCTATCTGTTGAAGCAATATTGTCTTACCAGTTCTAGGAGGAGCTGTTATTAAAGCCCTCTGACCTTTACCAATAGGACAGAAAAGATTGATTATCCTCATAGATACATCTTCTTTTTCCTGGTCTTTATCTACCCAAAGAGTTTTCTTTTCCACTGCACCTTCTTCAACAATTTCAAGATTTAATCTTTCATTTGGATAAAGAGGAACAAGGCTATCAAAACTTTCTCTAGTCTTTGCTTCAATAGGTAAAGCATCATTTACATAGATTATTTTACTGATAGCAAAATATTTTTCATTTTCTTTAGGAGTCCGAATCATACCTTCAACAGTATCTCCAGTCTTAAGATTTAAGAATTTAATATGCATTGAAGAAACATAGACATCTTCCGGTCCGGAAATATAACTATTGTTTGCAGCTCTTAAAAAACCATAACCTTCGGATAAAACTTCCAAAGTACCTATAGTGTATGCAACCCCGCCATTTGCAATATGGGCCTTTACAATATCTACAATTACCTCTTGAGTTTGATATTCATAAAAAGAATCAACAGTAGTATCAAGCAAAATAGAAAGCTGTTTTTTTAGGTCAATACTTGATTTTGAGCTTAAATTACTAATAAGAAGTTTATTCTCTTCCTGAGAATGATATTCTTCCTCAGAAATACAAACATCTTCCATGGTTACATTTCTTTTTTGATAGTTAGTTTTGAAATTTCCGTTCTTTTTTGGATAGCTTTTCTTTTTATTATTCCGTTGATTCCTATAATTATTGTTATTGTTATTGTTATTGTTATTTGAATTATTATTAGGAATATTACTATCAGATAGATTATTATTTGGGGTATTGTTTTTATTTATTACCTCAGATTTTTCTTTGGAAACTAAAGTCTGATTTTCAGTTTTATTCTCGTTTCCACCCTTTGTTTCATCAGTTTTTGAAGGTTTCTTGATATTCTTTTTTCCAGTATTTTGATTCTTTTCTTTCTTTTCTTCTTTTATATTTTCTTCTGGTTTTTCTTCCTTCATTTCTGTGTTCGCATTTTCTTCCGCCGCTTTGACAGTCTTTACGTGAGTCTTTCGAGTTGTGGTTTTTTTCGGTTTCTCTTTTTCACCGTCAACAACCTTTACAACTTTCGATTTTGATTTTGCACTTACACTTTTTCTTTTAACTACTACTTTTTTAACAGAGTCATCAGAAACTGGTAGAACTTGTGCAGAACCCTTTTCATTTAGGTCTTCTGACATTCATTTTTCTCCAATTTTTTTTGATTTTCTTAACCTAAATTAAAACAAATATATCTAGGATTTAATAAGTTCGAGATTTTTCACTCATCTATTTAAATATATTGCCAGTCGCAAACTATGTCAAGTAAAGAGGCACCTCTTATATATTCTAATGCTAAAATACTACTTGCAACTACGGCTCTTTTCCTTATGGAATCTCTAGTATAAGAATTGAATTTTAATTTAACCGCCTGACTTTTCATCCCTTTTCCAGCAAATCCAAAAATAACAGTGCCAATTGGATTGTCCTCATCACCACCTGTTGGTCCTGCATAACCTGTAATTGAAAGGCCAAAATCTGTATTTGAATTCTTTAATATTCCTTCTGCCATTGATAGAGCAGTCGAAATGCTTACAGCAGAATTATCAGAAAGATTCACATTAAGCATCTTCTTTTTTGCCTCATCAGCATAGGTTACCACTCCACCCCAATACCATGAAGAACTCCCACTTTGATCAGTAAGAAGCTTGGCTAACCAACCAGAAGTACAACTTTCAGCTGTAGAAACTGTAAATTTCTTTTCTTTTAGCTGGTCAATAAACATATCAATAGCATGCTGATCTCCATCTACAAGCAAATTTTTTCCAATATTTTTCTTAAGGTTTTCTCCCATTAATTTACGTTGATCAGAGGTTCCTCCAGTCAAATAAAGGCTAATTCTTAGGTTTTGAAACCTTGTTCCCCATTCAACAGCCCCAACGCGACATTTCTGACAAACTTCTTCTAGCTTTGATTCAGGTGTTAAGAATGATGAGAACTCTGTTCTCCCAAGAGGTTCACCACCTTTTAACTCTGCTATATATGGTAAAATTTGATGATAAAACATTTCCTGCATTTCTACAGGAGGTCCTGGTAAAGCCATGCAAAGAACTTTTTGTCCATCTTCTCGTTGAATAAAGCCTCTAAAACCTGGAGCTGTTCCTTTAGGATTTGGAATTCTTTCAAAACCTTTTGGAATTAACGTTTGGCTCTCATTTGCTCCATAAATTTTCTCTCCAATCCTAGAATAAAGCTCATCCCAAGCTTCTTGATTTTTTTCAAGAGGGACTTTTGCACTTTTTGCAATTACACTTCTTGTAAGATCATCACAAGTAGGTCCCAAACCACCAGTAAATATTATGATGTCACTATCTTTAATATATTCGTTCAATTGCGAAAAAATATTAGCATCATCTGGAACAATTATTATTCTACGAATTTCATATCCTAAATTTGACAATTCATGGGCTACAAGTTGTCCATGACCATCTTTAATCACACCCCTGGTCAACTCACTACCAATAATAAAAAGCGAAACTTTATTATAATTCATTATTTATCTCTTTTTTTTAATAACTTTAAAACAAGACCAAAACCTAACAATAATAAGCCAATAATTCCCATAGCTTTTCCAAACCAATCATTGTACCTAGTATAAAGTGTTTCGGATTTTTCAGTAAAAACAGGAACATCATATATGTGCCAATAAGCTTTAAAAGGTGTCATTGGGTCAATTATTTTTCCAATTGGACTTATCATACAGGAAATACCTGAATTGGTACTTCTTATTGTGGTCTTTCTATTTTCAATAGATCTAAAGGTAGCCATTGCTGCATGTTGCATTTCTGCACTTACTACTCCAGACCAAGAATCATTAGTCATATTTAATATAACATCTGCACCATTTTTTACAAAATTTGCACAGACATCTCCAAAAACATCTTCAAAACAAATTGGTGTTGAAAATTTAACACCTTCAGCTGTTGTAAAAACTACACTTTCATCACCTTTTTCCCACCAGTGAAAGTCGTTTGCTTTAAGAAGTTTATAAAGCAATGGAAGCTGTTTTTCATAAGGAAAATGTTCTGTAAAAGGAACAAGATGCTGCTTTCTATAAGTTTGTTTAATTTCACCTTCATCAAAGAAAATTACTGTATTGTAATTTTTTCTATTCCAATTATCATCTTCATCGTAAGCACTTAAACTTGAATCATCAATAACACCTTCTGGATTTCCAGTAACAAGTGGAACAGGGAGTCCTTTTCCAAAATTCACAAAATCATCTACTAGTTGAGTTGTTTTAGGGTCTTTCTCATTAGGATGTTTTGTATGCCAATTAACAGAAGGTACAAAAGCTGTTTCAGACCAAAGAATGATATCTGGATCTTCTCTTAAAGCTTCTAAACTCATTCGAGAAAGATTTGTAAAATTCATCTTATAAGTTGAATAACCACCTTCCCAGGAATCGGCATTATGTTGTACGGTTGCAACTCTCCAATTCAAGTCCGGTTCTTTATTATTCCAGTAAGAAATTGAAAAAAGTCCATAAACGATGGTAATTAAAACAAAAACTGCATAACTTATAACCGCTATCTTTTCTTTTTTTATGGTTTGCCACAAGCCAAATTGCCTGTTGTTATAATAATCACTAAGCCAATTTCCAAGGAATATCTGTGGAAGTACTAACATAAAAGTTACACCCCAGACTCCTGTGATATCTGCGATTTGAATTAGAATCCTATATTTGTAGATTGCATAACCTAAAGTTCCATAGGGATATCCTGCAAACCAAGATTGGCTTAAATAGGCATAAGCTACCCAAATTACTGCTTCAACCAAAAATGCCCACTTTTTGAAAAGTGTCAATGCTGCTTTCAAAGCTAAAAAGGCAAAAATTAACTCAACACCCTTAATTAGAGGTGCTATCAAAATTGCCAAAGGATGAAAAGATTTGAGCCAGTAATTAAAGCATAAATAAAAAATAAAGCCAAAAAGAAATCCATAAAATGGAATCAACTTCCAAGTTGTATTTTTTATTACAGCAAACATTCCAACAAGAGAAAAAAAGGCAAAAAAACAAAGCCCTTTATCCGTTAAAAATCCTGGAAATGCAAAGGAATAAACAAGAGCCGTAATTACCAATACTAAAACCTCAGAACATAAAGTCCTGAGGTTTCTGCTTTGAGGTCCTACTTCGTTGGAAATAGAAATTTTCTTCATTTATTCAGGCTCTCTTAAATTCCAAACCTCGTCTTTAATTTCCTTTCCCGGTCTAAATACAGCAACACCATGTGTTTGTACCTTTACGGTATCACCAGTTTTTGGATTTCTTGCCTTATCTCTACCCTTACGAGTTTTGATTTCAAAAGTTCCAAATCCTCTTAATTCAATAATCTGTTCTTTCTTTAATCCAGATTTTACTTCTTCAAAAAAACTGTCAATTATTTCATGAATATCATTTCTATTCAATCCAAGCTGATCATGTAAACTTTCAATAATTTCAGCTTTAGTTAATTTATCTTTCTTCATTTAATTCTCCTGAACTTAAACTTAAGCAAGTTTGTTAAATCTTACACTCATTCTTGATTTTTTTCTATCAGCTGCACTTGCATGAAATACACCATGACCTTTTGCTGAATCAATTAATTTTGCACTACTCTTAAGCAATTCACCTGCCTGATCCTTATTAGCTTGTTCACAAGCTAAATTAAACTTTTTTACTTCAGTTCGAATCTGACTTTTTGCTTCTTTATTCCTAAGTCTTCTAACCTGACTTTGGCGATCTCTTTTCTTTGCGGAACGATTCACGTATTACCTCCAAAACAATTTATAATATTTTCTTAAATTCTTATTGTCTAATCGACCGTTAAACAACATATCACAGTATATAAAATCGGTCAATACAATACTTTACATTAATTTGATAAAAACTCCTGCTGAAACTCTTTTGTTATCTCCCAACGATTGTTGTCAGAAGAAAACTCCAAATGCTTCCTTGGAATAAATATCAACCCTCCATCCTTACTTAACAAAGTTATCTTTTTTGAAAGAATATTAACTTCAATTATCTTTAATAAATCCTTTCCCATTCTCAACCGACTTCCCTCTGGAGGAAAGTTAAGTTTTTCCTCTGTATAAAAATCATATTCATAGGAAAGACAACACAAAAGCCTCCCACAAGGTCCAGAAATTTTTGTCGAATTCAAAGAAAGGTTCTGTTCTTTTGCCATTTTTATGGTAACTGGATTCATTTTATCCGTAATACAATGGCAACAAAAATCCCTTCCACATACTGCTAATCCACCTAAAACTCTTGATTCATCTCTTACCCCAATCTGCCTAAGCTCTATTCGAAGTTTAAAAACAGAAACTAGATCTTTTACTAAATCTCTAAAATCAACACGATCATCAGCTGTAAAGAAAAACAAAACCTTGGATTCTTCCAAAAGAAAATGAGAAGTTACAAGCTTCATGTTAAGCTTATGATTCTTTATTTTCTCACGGCAAACTACCATTGCTTCCTGTTCTCTTATGATGTTTTTATAATATATAGAAAAATCTTCACGAGTAGCTAATCTATCAATCCAAAGAACATTTCCAGTCAAGTCAACTTCTTCCGGCTTAGTGTATCTTGGGTCCCAAGAAGCTGAATCATCACACTCCTCAGTTTTATCAAGCTTCAAATCTTTAACGTCAGTTTCGACAAATTCGATTTCTCCTAAAATCTCTTCTTCTTTATTATCTTGAAAAATAATTTTATTCTTTTCATCAAGAAAACCACAAATATAGTGATCTTCTTCATCAAAACCAACATATTTTCCAAAATTACAAGCCCCTTTAATGTAAGGACAACCAGAATTATATTTTACATCTTTTGAAGATACAGAGCCTATAACAACACCAATATCAAGTCCATATCTAGTTGGCGCAACAACATGAGTTCCTGGGTATATAATCGAATCCCACGCACAAATTGAAATTTCATTTGAACTTGGATTTTTAACTAAAAACAAAAACCCTCTTTCTATTTTTGAAGTTTGTTCAACCTCTGTGGTTTGAATTTTATTTTCAATTGGATTTTTTTTATTAATCCTATTTTTTTTATTTGGTCCATTATTTTTTTTATTCATATCTAATTATAGAAATTATCACTAGTGTGTACAATTGTCAAATACCCCAATAAGTAATAAAAACTAACAAAATCACTTTTTTATTTGATTTTTAATTATTGGTATGTTATTTTAAGGTATACTTGAAATTATGAGGAAATCTAATGCGTCTATTTGATACACATGCACACGTTGGGCTTATACACACCGAACAATTAGAACAGCTTATGGCTATTGAATATGCTAAACGGGTTGGAGTTAAACATATCGTATCAATAAGTAATTCTTTAACAGATTTTGAAAAAAACTATCAAAATCTCAAGTCATCAAAATCGATTTATCATGCAGTTGGGCTCTCACCTACTGAAACAGGTGGCTTTCGTCCACATTGGGAGGACAGACTTGTTCCTCTTGCTCAAAGAGATAAAGTAATTGCAATTGGTGAAAGTGGTCTTGATTACGTTAAAATGAGGGCATCAAAACAAACTCAAATTGAAGCCTTCTTGATACATTTAGAGGCTGCAAGAAAACTAGATTTGCCAATTATAATTCATAACAGGGAAGCAGGGTATGATATTCTTAATATCCTAAAAACCAAAATACCCGCAAGAGGGGCTATTTTCCACTGCTATAGTGAAGATGTTAATTTCGCTATGGAAGCAATGGAACTTCCTGTATACTTTTCTTTTGCTGGTAATATCACCTATAGAAGTGTTAAACCTTTAATTGATACTGTAAGGATGTTACCTTTAAATAGAATTTTAATTGAGAGCGAATCTCCTTTCATGGCTCCAAGCAAATACTCAAAAAAAAGGAATAGACCTGAATATATTGTAGAAAATGCAAAAGCAATAGCCTATATTAAGTCAATTCCTTTTGAAAAAATGACCGAAATACTCTATGAAAATAGCTTAAAAGCTTTTAATTTGGAAGAAAATGAATAAAAAAAATTTGTACCATCCTCTTAAAATAGGTTCTCTTGAATTAAAAGGGAATCTTTTCTTAGCTCCGCTTGCCGGTTATAGCGATAAGAGTTTTCGCTATTTTTGTATTGAAAATCAAGCAAACCTTTGCTACACCGAAATGGTAAGCAGTGAGGCTTTGTATCGAAATCAATCAAAAACACTTTGTCTTTTAGAAAGAGCAGAAAATGAAAAGACCTTGGCTTTTCAGATTTTTGGGAACAATCCTGAAATTCTAGGAGAAGTCCTAAAAGCTGTAAAACCATACAAACCGGACTTGATAGATATCAACTGTGGTTGTCCAGTTACCAAGGTTGTTAAGACTGGTTCTGGAAGCTCCCTTCTTTTACATCCTGAAACAATTTACAAAATGGTCAAAGAACTAAAGAACAATACTGATTTGCCAGTTACTGTAAAAATCCGTTCTGGGTGGGATCAAAACTCCATTAATTTCTTAGAAACAGGTCAAGCTGCTCAAGAAGCTGGATGTGATGCGATTTGTCTTCATCCAAGAACAAAATCACAAATGTATTCCGGTTCCTCAGATTGGTCTCATCTTAAAATTTTAAAGGAAAAAATGAATGTTCCAATACTAGGAAGTGGAGACCTTTTTTCTCCAGAAGATGCACAAAAGATGCTTTTTGATACTAAAATTGATGGGGTACTTTTTGCTCGTGGAGCAATAGGAAATCCATTTATATTCAACCAAACTAAAGATTTACTCACTAATGGAGAATATTCATTAATTCCTCTTCGCCAAAAGATTGAAATGCTTATAAAGCATTTACAATTAACAGCAAAAAATACAAACGAAAAAATGGCTTGTAAACTACTTCGCAAACATGTTGGTTTCTACTTAAAGGGAATTTCTAATTCTTCAACAGTTAAACAAGAACTAGTAAAAGCTGAAACCATTAATGATTATTTAAAAGCATTGGACAAACTCGATTTAGACGGCGATTCCTTTTCAAATTGAAAAGGGGGAGTTGACCACCACCACCAATTAAGGTAAAATTTTTATCACAGTGTTAGGAGTTGCTATATGAAAGTACTAGTATTAGGTTCTGGAGCAAAAGATCATGCAATTGCATGGTGGTTTTCACAAAGTAATTTAATTGAAGGACTTTATATTGCTCCTGCAAATGTAGGAACAACCAAAATTGCTGTAAATCTTTCAGATGTTGACCCATCAAATCCGGAACAAGTTTATAAAGCTTGTGTAAAATACGATATAGATTTTGTTTTTATTGGTACAGAAGCACCTCTTCTTACCGGAGTAGTTGATTTTCTTAATAAAAAGGGAATTGATACTTTTGGAACTCCAAGTTTTGCTTTAAAACTCGAAAATAATCGTGACTTTGCTAGAAAATTTATGAAAAAATATAAAATTCCTAACAGTGAATATCAATCTTTTTCAAATATAGAAGATTTGGAAAAATTTCTTGAAGAAAATTCTGGGAAAACTTTTGTTGCAAAGAAAAATAACTTATCTCCAAGTAGAATGATGATTGAATCTTCCTGCAAGAAAGAACTTTTAGAATTTTCAAGAGAAATGTTGAAAACTGACAAAATTATTCTTGAAAACTTTATTAAGGGTTTACCTATTACTTTAAGTATTCTGTTAGACAACAAAGGGTATCTTCCTTTGCCTTACTGTAGTGAATATTCAAAGAGTGAAGAAAACGATACTGGAAAAGCAACCGGTGGTATGGGCTGTATTTGTCCTATTCCACTTTCCAAAGAACTTAAAGAAAAAATTAAAGATCAAATTGTTGAGCCAACTTTAAGGGGATTAGCTTCGGAGCATCTCTCTTATAAAGGTGTTCTTACTTTTAGTATTTTAATAAAAAATTCAGATAATTTAAAAAGCCAGCCTTATCTTGTTGACTATCATGTAAGATTAAATGACCCTGCTACACAGGCTTTCGTACCGACAATTAAAACCGATTTGGTTGAATTAATGGAAGAAATGAAAAATGATACACTCTCTTCTTCAAAACTCGAGGTAACCGACCAGACAACCGTTAGCGTAGTAGTTGCTAGTAAAGGTTATCCTGAGAATCCAGAAATTGGCAAAACTCTTGCCTCAATCTCTTCTATTGAAAAATACAATTTAGATAATTCAATTCCTTACTTCTTCTTTGGAGCTGTACATGAAGATAATGATGTAATAAAAACAACTGGTGGAAGATGCGTTACAGTGGTTGGTAAAGGAAGCAATATTATAAATGCCAATTCCAAAGTATACAAATACATAAACAAAATACAATTTTGTGATTCTTGGTATAGAAAGGATATTGGCAATAAATTTTTTGAAGAAACCTAGTTTTGGTTTCTTCTTACTTCATAAAGCAAAATTCCAGCAGCGACTGAAACATTCAAAGAATCAATGTGCCCTGACATTGGGATACTAACAATTTCATCACAATTCTCACTAATAAGTCGGCTTAAACCAGCACCTTCACTTCCCATCACTATAACAGATCTCAAAGCAAATTTAGTTTTGTAACTTGTAGTACCTGCCATATCTGCACCATAAATCCAAAAACCGTTGTCCTTCAAAATTTGAAGTTCACGACTAAGATTGGTCACAGTAGCAATATTAACATATCTAGCTGCTCCAGAAGAAATCCTTAAAACTGTTTCATTTACACTGGCACTTCTTTTTTGTCCGGTGATTACC
>JBAYZQ010000024.1:0-20430 GCA_041672385.1 Sphaerochaetaceae bacterium
AAGGTAGACAGAAGTGCTGCTTACTATGCTCGTTATGTTGCCAAAAATATTGTAAGCCATAAACTAGCAAAAAAAGTTGAAATACAAGTTTCATATGCAATTGGACAGGCAGAACCTTTTAGCCTTTACATTGAAACTTTTAATACAAATACAGTCCCAATTTCAAAGATAAGAGAATTTGTTGATAAAAACTTTAACTTCAGACCTTCAAATATCATAAAAGAGCTTGATCTATTAAAACCTATTTACAAAGACACTGCTTGTTTTGGTCACTTTGGAAGATCTAAGTTTAGTTGGGAACAAGAAAAGCAAACAGTATAAAAATATTTAAACAAAGTTAGGCGGTTTTTAATTTTTGCCTAACTTTGTTTAAATATGTTGCCATTTTACGATAGAGGACTTATACTATTAAAAATGACTGAAACAATGGTACTTCCTACAGATAAAAAAATACTCTCTACAACTGAATTATTTCAATTAGGTATGACTTACTATCGTATAAAAAAACTAGAAGCCCAAGGTCATTTAATAAAGCTAAATAAATCAATGTACGAGAACTTAGATTATACAGGAGAAGAATCTGATTACATATATGTTTATGCTTATGTTCCCGATGGTATTGTCTGTCTTTTAACAGCTGCATCTATATATGAATTAACAAACTTTCGTATAGAAAGTATAGATGTTGCTGTAAATAGGAAAAAATATATAAAAACACTGCCTGAGTACCCATTACTACAACTTCATTATTTTGATGAAAAAAGATTAACACTCGGTATTTCAGAAATGTCTGCAAGTGGTGAAAAAGTAAAGATTTTCGATATAGAAAAAACTGTTGTGGATATTATATCGTTCAAAAATAAGATTGGCATAGAAGAAACAAAAGAAATAATCACTAATTATTTGCGTCGCTCAGATAGAAATATCAACAAACTTTGTAGATATGCAAAACAGCTAAAATGCAAAAAAATACTAGATTCATATCTGGAGGTACTTGTTTGATAAATGCAGATTCTGTCAAAGCTCGACTAAAGATTTCCGCAAAACAAAATGGTCATACATTACAAGATGAACTAACAATGTATGGACTCGAAAGAACCTTGTATAGAATATCAATTTCAAAACATACAAATAATTTTACTCTAAAAGGTGGAATTTTACTCTACGCTTTATTTGATGGTAATTTTACAAGATCTACAACTGATATTGATTTATTAGCCCGAAATACACATAACGATATAGAAACACTCTCAAAAGTTTTTAAAGACATTTTTATGATAGCAGCAGATGATGCTCTCCGGTATGATTTAGAATCCTTTGATATTCATACAATTACAGAATTTAAAGAATATTCTGGTGTGAATATATCTATAAAAGCATATTTGGACAGAACAAAAATAAGCATTTCGTTAGATATTGGATTTGGTGATGTTATTTATCCTGACAAAAAGCTAATGGATTTTCCTGTTTTACTTGATATGGAAGCGCCAACGATATTTGCATATTCAATTGAATCTATTGTTGCAGAAAAATTTGAAGCTTTTGTACAACTTGGTTATGCAAATAGTCGATACAAAGATTTTTACGATATTTATATATTAGAAACAACTCATGACTTTAACGGATTAGAATTAAAACAAGCAATTATAGAAACATTTAAACATCGGAAAACAGATTTTAAAGATATCATCGCTTTTAATGGTGATTTTGCAGAAGATACACTTAGGCAAAATCGATGGACAGCTTTTATCAAAAAAAAGAAAGCAATTACACCTATTGATTTTAAAGAAGCTATTATCCAGATAAAAAACTTTCTCTCTCCTGTTGTTGATGCAATTACATACAATTTAGATTTTAACAAAACATGGAACTATTTAGAGCTAAAATGGAAGTAACTGCCATCTTCTTTTTTATTCTTTCATACACAAAATCTGTATAACATATATTTTTAATAATATCCTTTTTACGCTCTCCAATTAGTATTGCGAAAATAGGTGGTTAATTGAAATTCCTAATGCAGTTATTTAGAGTTTGCAAAAGTTAATGCAACCTTTTTTAACCAAAAGTTAATTTTAAAAGAATTTTTGTTTGATTTTTTCACTCAAAAGTAGAAAATTAATGCAATTATTGAGGGCTTTAAGTTTTTGTCTACAGCAACACAAAGTTAGCAAATAGCTTTTCTTTCCCGAAATTTGGAAAATAAATTTAAAAAGGTTAATACTAATTAGGCAGTAAGTCTCATATCACCATCTTTAATCCAACCTTTTTTCCTCATGTAAAAATAAATTACTAAGGATAGTATTGCTGGTAATATTATTTGAACAATTAAGATTTTTAGGATAATTAATCCACCTGCTTGGCTACCAACCATTGCTTGGAAAGTCATAATCTGTCCAACTAGGCCACTGGTACCCATACCAGCTCCAGCTGGGAGAGTTTCCATTTTAAAAAGAACCGTTGAAATAGGACCAGTAACTACACTGGCCAAAATTGGTGGTATCCAAATTCTAGGATTTTTTGCAATATTTGGAATTTGAAGCATTGAAGTTCCTATTCCTTGAGCAAATAAACCATTAAAACCATTATCTTTAAAACTTATTACAGCAAATCCAATCATTTGTGCACTACAACCAGCAACTGAAGCACCACCTGCAAGTCCACTCATACCAAGTATTATTGCTATTGCTGCAGAGCTTACCGGAAGTGTTAAGAGCATCCCCATAACTACAGCAAGAACAATTCCCATCCAGAAAGGTTGGAGTTCTGTGGCTCTTTGTATTCCTGCTCCAAGGGCTACAGCAGCTGAAGAAAGTGGAGGCCCAAGAATAATAGCTGTAAGAGTACCCGCAATTACTGTAACAGCAGGGACTATGATAATATCAATTTTTGTTTTTTTGTATACTAATCGACCAAGTTCTGCTCCAACTAAAGCTGCAACAAAAGCTCCAAGTGGATCACCAGGACCAGAAAGTGTTATTGCTCCAGTAACTGAAACCAAGGCGCTAGCGTTACTAGTCATAGCAACAATAAATTTTGCTGAGTATGCACCAACTGTACCTGTAAGTACACTTGCAAAGATGGCAAGTTTTGGAGCATCAAGTGCATGGGCAACTCCAACAGCGATACCTGCACCAGTAAGAACTGTTAATATTTTTCCAATTACAATAAAAAATTGTCCTGTGTAAACTAAAATACGATAGAAGGAAGTAGAAGCTAAGCTTAAAGTGTCTAATCCAGGAAAAAACTCACCAATTTGTTTGAGAATAAGTCCTAATATTAGGGTTGAAAACAATCCTAAAGCCATTCCGCCCAGTGCATCAACAAGATATCTTTTCACGTATTTGTTCATTGTGCTCTCCCTGGTTTTTAATCATATTCATAATATCAAAAATAAAGAGTTTGTAGAATATAAAGAACAAAACTAACAAAAAAATTGAGGCATTTATTAAAAAAGCAACCCTTAAGGTTGCTTTCTCATCTATTTCATAAGTGAAATTAATTCTTTTTTATCAAGAATTTTTATCCTTCCCCTACCAATTTCGAGAATTCCCAATTTTGAAAATACTTTCAAGGATCTTGTAATTACTTCTCTAGAAGAACCTATATTTCTTGCAATATCTTCATGGGTAAGTTTTAACTCTTCAGATTTAGTATTAATCATCTCATCGTATAAAAACATTACAATTCTCTGTTGAAGAGGTAAAAATAATAATTGCTGCAAAGCCCACATAACATCGGAAAACCTTTCATTTGTAATTTCTAAAGCAAGAATTTTTACCTTTAAGTTGTTTTCCTGAAGTTGAGAAAAAATTCTAATTGGAATTAAAAGACCACGAGTATCTTCTGCAGCTTGAATAAATACATCAAAAGAAATATTTGAAAGAACACAGGAAGCGGAAAAAATACAGGTATCATATGGTTTAACATAATAAAGAGTTATTTCACGACCTTCATCACTTATTATGCTTACTCGTAGTTTTCCTTCTAAAGGAACAAACACTCCAATACAAGATTTCGTTGAATCTCGAACCATTTCTCCTTTTTTAAACTCTTTTTTAATGAGATTATCCTTGAGAAGGACTTTTTCTCTATCATTTAATAGTTTATAAAATTCGATTTTTTCCTCTTCCATTTTTATTTCCTAAAGTTTAAGTATCTTATCAACAGCCTTGTCCAAAAATTCTGCACGAAGTTCTTCCACGCGACCTTCATCACAAGCTTTGGCTATTTCACTGTCAATAGGCATTTTTGCAAGAGCTTCTAAATTAAAATCCCTTGCTACATCTTTAACTTTGCTTGTTCCAAATACTTCAATTTTCTCTCCACATTTAGGACAATTAATATAGCTCATATTTTCAACTACGCCAATTACTGGAATATTCATTTTATTTGCCATTTTAACAGCTTTTTCAACTATCATTGATACTAAGTCCTGTGGAGAAGTAACAACAATAATACCATCAACTTTGATAGACTGAAATACTGTAAGTGGAACATCACCAGTTCCTGGTGGCATATCAACAAACATGTAATCAACATCCCCCCAAATTACATCAGTCCAAAACTGCTTTACCAACCCTGCAATCAATGGACCTCTCCATAAAACTGGGTCATTGTCATTTTCTAACATAAGATTTGAAGAAACTATTTTAATATGATTATTTGATTCTTTTGGAAAGATTCCTTTATCATGTCCTTCAAGTCTTCCTGAAACACCAAACATCTTAGGAATGGAAGGACCTGTAATATCAGCATCAAGCACTGCTACTTTATAGCCTTTCTTATTTGTTAAAGATGCTAACAGTCCAGTCACTAAAGATTTTCCGACTCCGCCTTTACCACTTACTACCGCGATAACTTTCTTAATATCAGAAAACTCATGGGTTTTTTCAATCAAACTCTTTGGACTTCTTTCCTCACAATCTGAACTATTGCAACTATCGCAATTATGATCACAGTCACTCATTAATTATCTCCTTGATAAATTTTTTCTTTTTTTAAACAACAATGCCCACATCGGCAATCACTGTTTCTGTATTTGCAAAGTTCATAACTTCCACCGTTTATTCTTAGAACCAAAGATTCAACAAAGGCTTTAGCCACCTTTTTTCTGGCACTATCATAAATACGTTGTAAGGTAGTACGTGCTACCTGCATCTCGACACTGGCTTCTTCTTGAGTGAGAAATTTATAGTCAATCAATCTTAAAGCTTCATATTCTTCAACTGTCATTACAATCTCGCCTTTGCTATTTTCACAGTAAAAACTTGTTGCATTTGGCATACTGCACACTTTTCGGTATTTAACTGGTCTTGACAATCTTCTGCTCCTTAATTATGAACATATGTCCACAATAATCATTATCAAATTAAAAGTAAATACCTTTACCTTTGCCTCTTTTAACAAATCTAATTAATGAGGAAGGAAAAGGCAATAGGAAAAAAGAGTATGATTTTTTCTTTTTATAAAAACTATTTATTTTTCATCAACAATTTTTACAGGAAGCAAAGTAAAATGATTTCTATAAAATTGAAATAATGCCATCAAAATAAAAATAAACATCCCAATTATAGCCACTGTTTCTAGTGAACTAAATTTCCCCATAAAGCCTTCTGCTGATTTTAAGTTTTGAAATATTCCGAAGAAAGCCCATGCAATAGGGAGAGGAAAAATTGGGTTTTGATTTTTAATTAGCACAAATAAAGCCAAAAGAATTGCTACTATAAGTGTTATTATTGAAAGAATTTCTATTGGAATACCAAATCCATTCCAGCCCAATTTTACAAGGGCTGCTGAAATATTAACAACGGTTGCAATAAACAACCAACCAGTATACATTCCAAAACTCACCGGTAATAACCAACGCTTTTCTTCATGCATTGCTAAAAGTTCTTTGCATATCAAAGACAAAACTACAACAAAAGCTACAATCCAAATCACAGATATTTCAATTAGTACATAAGAAAAACTGACTATCCAAGCAACATTAAGTATGCATGAAAGCCAAAAAAGCCTAGTTATTTTATCAATAGCCGTTTGATAATAAGGATCTTCTTTTTTTACTATCATCATTATTATTGAGGCAATCAATAGAAGATAAATAACACTCCAAATACTAAAAGTAGCTCCACTTGGTGTAATCAAAGTGATGTACATATCCGAGATTGCTTTTTGGGAAAGTCCATTAATCATTCCTAAAGCACCTAAAGTATTAATACACAGGGTAACCAGCAGAAAAAGTCCACTAATCCAAGCCTTTTTTGTTCTATCCATTTTATGTCTCCTTTTTTCACACTTCACAGATTTATCATAACATCATAGCATCAAATTCTCAACATCTATTAAAATCAACATGTTTTATAGAAATAATTTATTATCTTTTTAGCTCTTCTCTTAATCTTCTGTATTGAATAATTGGCCCATCACCGGCTAATAGTTTTTCGTTTGATTTTAAAGAAGATGCTTTTGGTTTTTGAGTAATAACTACCCTTTTGTCTTGTCTTTCAATTACTCTGTTTGCGCTCTTCCCAAAGAAAGAAATTAGCTTATTTATAACTCTCAACTTAGTTAATTTATCATAAAACCGTAAATACAAAATGGTATTTTCATCATCAACGGGAGCAAAATATATTATGACTTTTAATTTTTTATTTATTTGATTCATCCAAAGGTTGGGAAATATAAAATTAAGACTTGTTTCTTTAATAATACATTCTGAAGCTGATTTCTGTTTTTGCCCTTTATCCACTTCATTATTAGCACTAGTTCTTAAAATACCATTTTCCCATTCAACTTTTGGCCCATTTACAAGAGTTTTGTTTCCTCTACCTATTGTGTTATGATGAACTATTGGCACATGGACTGTATCTAATTGGTTTTCAATACATCTTGAATAATGAGAGGACCAATGATCTTCAATTTCACTGTAAGTGTAAGAAGAGTCAACAGCCTCATCAAAAAAAGGTAATTCTTTGGTAATTTTCTCATCGTCTCCATACCAAATATAAACAATGCCATTGCCTTCTTTAACTGTGTAAGACTTAACGTTATAACGAGTTAAGTCTGCGGTAGAGGCCTTTCCATTAGCTGGGATGAATTTACATTTCCCTTTACTATCAAATTCCAATCCATGAAAAGGACATCGTATAGTATCACCCTCTATCTTTCCCTTACTAAGAGCAGCTCCTCTATGAGGGCATTGATCTACAACACAGGCAAGTTCACCTTTTTTATTTCTAAATAAAGCAAGATCTAAATTCAATCTTTTTACAGCAAGAATTTTGTTATTTTTAACTTTTTTTGATGGAAGAATTGCATACCATTGGTTATAAATCATAAATTATTTACTATCCCTAGTTTTTATAAATTCTAAGATTGCCTCCACTGCAATATTTTGCTGTTCTTCACTGCTTATAGTAGCATCTGGATCACCTTTTTGTTTCCCATAATTACCAAACTGAGCGTGGTTACCTCCGTCAATAATGATAACATTCTCAGTATAATCGATATTTTTCTCTAAGTTTGAATTGAAGGTTCCATAAATAGTTATAGCATCCTCAGGTGAGAGCTCACCATATATGTACGCTCCTAAAAGAATTAAACCTTCAACTTTTTCTTTATTATTGGCAGCATAACTACTTGCCATGGCCCCACCCATTGAATGTCCTCCAATGTACCAATTTTTAATATTTGGCAACTTATCAAAGACTTTATCTGCTGCCTTTTGGTTGAAAATTGCCATATTAAAAGGCATTTTAACTAAAATGCAGGTTATTCCATTTTTTCTAAGTTTTTCTAGAATTGGAAGATAAGCAATTGCTTCAACTTTTGCACCTGGATAAAAAATAAGAGCTGTTTCACTAGGTTTTTCAGGGGTAAGTATTGTTAAATTTTTATCAACAGTTATAAACTTTTCATTGTTTAAACCTGCAATTGCTAGTTTATCAGCTTTGTAATAATCAGAGGCATATATAAAGAATGCTCCAACTAAAGCTAATGTTAAGATTAGGATTAGTAAGAAAATTTTATATCTTTTCTTCATTATATTAGCCTTTATTTTTTAGCAAAGTTTTTAAAAGATTATCTATTACCTCTTCTTCATTCTTTTTATTTTCAATAACATTACTAATAGTTTTATAAGCTTTTGGTTTTTTTAGAATACTACCACTGGAACTAATTACTAAATTAACTTTTTCCATTGGAACAGTTTCCAAAAACTTTTTTATAGCAGGTGTTATTCCTGAAGCCCATAAAGGAGAAATAACTACAAGCTCATCATAGGAATCTATATTTTTGGTAGTTTTTATTTCAACTTTTCTGTTCATGGAAGAATAATATCCTCCTCTCATAAATCCAGAAACTCCCGTCCATTTTTTATTATCTGTGACCTGAATCATTTCACATTCTAGTTTTTTTGATATTTTTTCAGCAATACGTTTACAATTCCCGGTTCTAGTAAAATACACTACTTTATAATTCATGTTTTCCCCTTTATTTTAATTTGAATTAATCAAATTAATAATTTCTTTAATGGTTTCTTTTGATTCCTTTAAATAAAAGAACATCCAAGTGTGAATCATATCTTTACTTTCATAATAGTTGATTTCAACACCTTTTTCTTCTGCCATTTTCTTAAATTTTTTTGCATCCGGTTCTAGTATATCATTAGTTCCAATAAAAATGCTAATTTTTCCCAGGCCTTTGATTTCTCCATTAATAGGACTTAGAAGATAATTGTTACAATCAATATCTCCAGCATAAAGTTTTCCAGCTCTTTGTAATCCTTTTATTCCTAATACAGGATCTTTATCATCTACTTTTAAAATTTCTTCATTTTTTAGAGTAATATCTAACCATGGAGATAGTAATATGATTTGATTTGCATTTTCTCTATGTGCTTCAAGCATTTTCTCAGCCAAAGCTAGTGCAAATCCTCCTCCAGAAGAATCTCCCATAAGGATAATATTTTCTCCTCCTACTTTTTCTAAAAGTTCTTCATAGATAGGGGTTACCATTTCAAAAGAATCTTTGTAGGTATAACTGGGAGCTAAGGGAAAATCAGGAGCAATAACGGTGCATTTTGTGGATTTTACTATTTGTTTCAATAACAACCAATGAATCATGCTAAAGCTATTTATATAGGCTCCCCCATGAAGATACAATATATTTGTTTTGCTTTTTTGCTTTTTTGGTTTAATTACAAAAACATTTCTCCCATTAATTTGATTTTTTTCAAGATTCAACCCTGAAATAATATATTTAGACGGGCCTTTATTATTTCCTTCATCAATTTTTCCACTATCAAGCTTTTTTTCAATATAGTTTTTAAAATTGACTAATCTCAAAATTGAATTTAAAATTTTACTTGTGGTACTAGCCATTAATTAACCTTTTTCTATTACATAAGAAACATATTCTTTATCAAAATTATAGCCAAGTTTTTCTGCTAAAGCAACAGAACTTTTATTTTGAGCATCCCAGCTTGGATATAAATTCCTTTTTAAACACTCTAAAATTAATCTAGATCCACAGGCAGAAGCTAAGCCTTTCCTTCTAAAATCAACTTTTGTTCCAATTTCAATTTCAATTCCATCTTTGTAAATTGAATAAGAAGAAGCCCCAGAAACCAATTCACCATTTTTAAGTGCAACTACTCCTAGGCCTCTTTTTTTAAAGTCCAAATAGTTCTTAAATTGAAAACAGAAGTCTTTAGACCATTCATTTTTGAGAACTAAGTTATATAATTTTTCATCAATTAGCTTAATCTCATAATCTTTGCTAACTTTTTTCACTATTTCTTCAAGCTTTTCAATATCAAAAATATCTTTTTCTTTCTTTATTGCATACCTAGGTTTAACAATAGCTTTTTCTTTGTAAACTTGTTCAATTAAGAGAGCCCAATCTTCATTTTGAGGTACCATTATTATAAAATTAGAACAAAACCCGTTGGGAAAATTCCTTAACAAAGCTTCATTGGGCACACCTGCAAAAAAACAAAAATCCCCTAAAACTATTTGGGCAGATTTAGGTTTAAAAGAATTATCGACCCAAGCTTTTCCCATATATCCCTGTAAACATGATAAGATTAAAGTTTCATTCCATCCATAAAAAAGAGAGTCTATCTTTCTAAGTTCTTTTCCTGAAATAAGAGAAATCCCCATTTTAGAGCCTCCATTATTATATTATCTATTAGCAGTATTGCACTTAAATTAAGAAGATTTCAATAAAAAAGAGTTTTTATAATTTTAATTTAAACAAGTAAAAAAGAAATAAATTCTCTTTATAATTAATTTTTTCTATGATATTTTATGGTATGGTTGAATTTAATCTATGGTTTACTGATAATGGTTTTAAGACAGCTGGTACCTCAGATTTAGTTGAGAAATTTAATAAAGAACCAATTGATACATTATTTGAATACATAAAAAGCCCAAAAGGACTTAATGACATTGGACTTGATTATCTTGTTGATTTTTCAACAGAATTCTTAAAAGCTGCATCTACAAAAGATGTTCTTGAACTTAAAGATAATATTTCTATTGAGATGGAAGATGGCGTAAAAAAACAGTTACTTAATAATATTCCTCTTGTGCTTGGTTCTGAGTTTCTAAACAATCAATCAATTAATAGCTATTGGTCTCAAATGACAGATTGGTTATTCAGAACCATCGATAAATCTAATGACTCGATAGAAGCAACACTATCATCATATCTACCATCATTTAATGTAGCTGATAGAACCTACTTTCATCTTGTTGAGACAAATGAAGAAAAATACCCATTTGGCTTTTTTACAAGCTATACAACATTAATCAACAACAAAGTAAAACATATGCCCTTGTCCTATGCTCTTGAAGAATTCAAAGGCAAGGATAAGCAATTACTCCACTTATTATCTGTTATATTTAAAGCAAGTAGCAAATCAAAATTACTTTCAAACCTAATTGAAGAAGGACAATTGTTCAATCCAACGTATTTAAAAACAGATGAAGCCTATGACCTACTGAAAAATTCTCAGTACTTTAAAGAATGTGGTATTGGCTTTAGATTTCCATCATGGTGGAAGAAAAAGAATAAAATTCATACAAGCGCTACAATTGGAAACAAAATGAATAGAGGAATTAGCATGAAGTATCTACTCTCTGTTGATTTAAATTTTGTCCTTGAAAATCAAACTCTAAGTGAAAAAGAAATAAAAGAACTTCTTGAATTTGAAGAAGGCTTAATTAACTTCAAGGGAAAGTGGATTGAAATAGATCATAAAGCACTAAAAAAGCTTCTAGACAGCTACAAAAAATTTGAGGAAGAATATGGAAATGGAATTAACTTCAAAGATTATTTAAAACTGCAAAAGCAAGACAATAATGAAGAAGAAATCTTGGATGAATTAGAGTTTAATAATGGAATGTGGCTTGAAGAATTCAAGAGCCATACTCAAAAGAATTGTGAAACTCTCCCTCTTAGTAATAACTTTAATGGAATTCTTAGAAAATACCAGAAAGATGGTTATTATTGGTTAAACCAAATGATGTCACTTGGATTTGGTTCTTGCCTTGCTGATGATATGGGACTTGGTAAAACAGTTCAAATACTTGCACTAATCTCTTCCCTATTTGATAAAAATAAAATAAAAAATGTATTACTAGTAGTACCAGCATCTCTTGTTGGTAATTGGATTGCTGAGAAAGATAAATTTACACCTTCAATTTCTATTTTTGTTCTTAAAGACAAAGAAGAATTATTAAAAGAAATGGACTACTCGAAAAAAGGTTTATACATAACAACTTATAGCATGGTTGATCTTAGAGAAAGCATAATAAATCAAAAATGGGATGTTGTAATTTTGGATGAAGCTCAAGCAATAAAGAATTCAAACACCAAACAATCGAAGGCAATAAAATCATTAAATTGTAATAATAGAATTGTTATGACAGGTACACCAATTGAAAATTCATTAATGGACATTTGGTCGCTATTTGATTTCATTAATCCTGGACTTCTAGGAAATAAAAATGAATTTAAGAAAATTATTTCTAAAACAAAAGATAATCCAAAAATATATTCCAGTCTTAGAACTGTAATGGAACCCTTCATACTTAGAAGGCTTAAAACAGATAGAACAATAATTAAAGATTTACCGAAAAAAATCGAGAGTGATTACTATGTGGAACTTTCAAAAAAACAAGTTCTAATCTACAAAAAACTTAATGAGCAAATTGAAAAATCCCTCTTAGAAAATGAAGGAATTGCAAAGAAAGGATTAATTCTATCATCAATACTAAAAAGTAAACAAATATGTAATCACCCAAGTCAATTCCTAAAAGATGACAGTTTCAAAGAAAAGGATAGTGGAAAATTCCTTGCATTAAGACAAATTGTTGAAACTGTTAAAGAGAAAAAAGAAAAAGTTCTTGTATTTACACAATACAAAGCAATGGTTAAACCCTTAGAACAATATCTTTCTAGTATTTTTGAAAGTGAAGGACTATCTATTGATGGAAGCGTTAACTCAAATGAAAGGACCAAAAGAGTTAACTCCTTCAATAATGATGGAAACTATCCATTTATGGTAATAACTATAAAAGCAGGTGGTACTGGATTGAATCTAACAAGTGCAAACCATGTTATCCACTTTGATAGATGGTGGAATCCTTCTGTTGAAAATCAAGCAACAGATAGAGCATTTAGAATAGGCCAAAAAAAGGTTGTAAATGTATATAAGTTCATATGCTCAGGAACAATTGAAGATAAAATCAATGAAATAATTCTTTCTAAAAAAGAATTATCCACTAAGATTATTGGTGGTGGAGAAGAATCAACAGTATCTTGGATTACGCAAATGGACAATTCTGAATTACTTGAATTATTTAAGTATTCAAAATAAGAGGTCATATGAAATATAATAATTATCAAGATTTTCAAAATTACTCACAAATTTCAATAGAAGAATTGAGAGAGAAAAGTAAAAAAAATATGAAAAAAGGTTATTCTCCCGTTGAAACTAAAAATGCAAGAGGTGCAATTGCTACTACTTGGTGGGGAAATAGTTGGTGTACTAATCTTGAAAGATATGCAGATTTTAATAGCAGAATCGGTAGAGGAAAGCGTTATGTAAGAAATGGTGCTGTAATTGATTTAAAGATCGATGAAGGTTTAATAAAAGCAAAGGTCCAAGGAAGTAGAAGCAAACCTTACCAAGTAGAAATAAAAATTGATCCTCTATCTGAAAAAAGCAAAAAGAATATTTACAAAATAGCAGAAAGTAGTATTGATACCCTTGAATCTCTTGTTCTTGGGGAATTTCCAAAAGAGTTAGCAACTATTTTTACAGACAAAGAAATTGGGTTGTTCCCAAAACCTAATGAAATTCACATCAACTGTGATTGTCCTGATTGGGCCTATTTATGTAAACATGCAGCATCTACTCTTTATGGAGTTGGAGTAAGACTGGATGAAGATCCTCTTATGTTCTTCTTACTAAGATCCTTCGACTTCAATTTATTACTCCAAAAATCAATCAATGAAAAAAAGGAGTTAATGATAAAAAACATCGGAAAGAAGGGAAAAAGAACAATACCAAAAAATAAAGCAAAAGAACTATTTGGCATTTAATATAAAGAAATAATTATATATTCAATTTATTAATTAATTTTTTCACTCAGCTTAAAAAGATTTAAAAAGTTGATTCTTCTTTATTCGAAGTTCGGAAGCAAAAATTGAAAAAAGAATAAAAACACCACCAATAAGCATATTTATGGTAAAAGATTCCAATTGTAAAATCACTGAAAAAAAAGCTCCAAATAAAGATTCAGTTGATAAAAAGATGGCTGCTTTGGTTGAAGTTGTATATTTTTGGGCCTTTGTTTGTATAAAGAAACACAAAAGAGTACTAAAAAGCCCTAAATATAACACCGGTAAAATCCCTTGAGAAAAGTTCACATCCTTAATTGAGAATTGACCAATTGTTGTAAATACTATCAAAGAAAACAAGGCAGCAAATGTCATTTGCAAAAAAGTAAGTTTCACCGCATCAACTTTCTTTGCCACGATGTCTAAATATGAAATATGAAGAGCAAAGAGAAAAGCACAAAAGAGAGTATAAATATCTCCTTTAGTAAAATTTAAACCTTTTCCAGGTAAATAACTCAAAAAAACTATTCCTATAAAAGTAGTGAAACCAAGAAGAAAAAACCTAAGTTTTGGTTTTTTCTTAAAAACTACCCAGGTAATAAATGGAACCATTATAACATTGGTTGCAGTTATAAAAGCATTATTTGAAGGAGTTGTAAATCTAAGGCCAAAGGTTTGAAAATAAAAGGCTAAGAACAAAATGATCCCTGCAACCAAACCCATTTTCAATTCCTCTTTGGTTATCTCTTTAATTTTTTTAAATATGAAAACTGTTATAGTTAAACTTGCAAAACTGAAACGAAATAGAAGAATTAGAGATGTTGACATTCCACTATCAAAAGCATATTGAGTTGCAACAAATCCTGTTCCCCAAATAATTGCAGTTAAAAGCAGTGAAAAATCTGCTGTAATTGATTTCAACTTTACCCTCTACTATTTTTAAAGCTTTGTCTTATTACTAATTCACTTGGAATATGGAGAGTGATACCTTTGTTTCGTTTTAGTAAAACCCTTTCACTTGCTAATCGAGCCGCCATTATACCCATAAGTTGGGTATGAATTTTCATTGTTGTAAGTGCTGGAGTTAGATATTGTGCTTCAGGAATATCATTACAACTAATTAGTGAAATATCTTCAGGTACCGAGTATTCATTTTCTTTTAATGCTTTAATAACCCCAATTGCCATAGTATCGGTTTCAACAAAAAAAACTTCAGGCAAATTTTTATCTGAAATAGCTTTATTGGCTAGAGAATATCCCGCGTTTAAAGAAGTAGTATTAGAAAGATAAAGAAATTTCTTATCAAATAGTTTTCTATCTTTTAATATTTTAGTAAAATATATTTCTCTATCGTCTTGAAAATATACTTTGCTTATTGGATCTAAATCACGAGAACCAATAAAACCAATACGAGTAAAACCCTTTTCAACAATAAACGAAATCACATTTTCCATCAATTGTTGCCAGTTTATAAGTATAAAATCAACATTTTCTTCATCTTTATGATGAAAATCAACAATAATAAGTGGTTTATTAAATTTTTTCACATATTCACTTAATGAAGGGGTCCAGAAAGAACCAGATCCTATTACTACGATAACAGAGTGTTCTTCAAGAGTAAGAATGTTATTATCTTGGTTATAGTAATATTCTTTTATAGGAAGTCCTAATTTAGAACATTCAGCTTTAAAGTTACTTCTAATAGAGAGATAATAAGGGTCTTCAACTTCTTCGATTTCATTATATAGTAATATAAGTCCAACGGTACCATTAATCTTCCACTTACCTTCTTTCTTTGGTGGTTCGCTTATGGGATAATTAAATTCTTCAGCAATTTGTAATACTTTTTGTCTATTTTCTAATGAAATTGAAAAAGAAGGGTCATGATTTAATATACGTGATACCGTGGAGATAGAAACCTTGGCCTTTTGGGCAATATCTTTTAAACGAGCCATTTTTTTCCTCTAAAATTCATATTAATTTAGTTACAAGTTCATGTCAATAGAAAAAGTTTTCCTAAAATTACGAAATATTTTAGTAAAATTTTCTTTACAATTGAAAATAACAGATATATACTAGATAAAAAGGTTCTATTAATAAGATTATAACTATTTACTTAGGAGGAAGTTATGAAAAAAATTAGAGTAGCTCTTATCGTATTGACGATTGCACTTATCGCCACTCCATTATTCAGTAATGGACAAACTGAGGATACTATTACAGTTTGGATTCCCGGCGATGAAGTTGAATATGGTTTTTATTTTGATGCTTTAGCAAGCTATCAAGAAAAAATGCAAAACGAAGGAAAAGACTTCAATTATGTTGTTGAGCAACAACCTTGGAGTGACTATTGGGTAAAACTTCCATTGGAAGTTAATAACAAAAGAGGACCAGACTTATTTTTAACCCATTGGGCATATGATGAAAATCTTAGAGGAATCTGTAAAGAATTAAAACTTTCACAGAGTGAAAAAAACATGTTTTATGTGAGTGATTTATATTTAGGAACAAATGGAGAACCTGTATATATTCCAACTACATTTGTAAGTAAGGTTATGTATGTTAACAGATCTTTAGCTCCAAATTTTAATGTTGAGAACGCTTTAACTTGGGACGGTTTTGTAGAAGAGTTAAAAAAATTAGTACCAGGATCTAATAGTAAAGATGCTCTTGCTGAAGGTATTATCCCTTTCCAATATGCATTCCAAATGCTTTATGACCTTCGTTATAGCGAAGGAAAAACCTTTACCGATGAAAATGGTAAAAGCAAACTTGATAATACCGGTTTTGCCTTCTTAAAATCATTGGATGATATGAAAATATCAAGTTATATCGAACGTAGTGGTGCAGGTGATGAATTAAATAATGCAACAGCTGCAGTCGTATATGGAGAGCCTTGGATGGAATTTTGGGCTTCTCCTGAGGTAAGATTCTATTGAAGCTTTCCCAGTTCCAGGTTCGTATACAACAAAGGCATTAGAACTATCTTTTGGAATTAATAAAAATGTTAGTGATGAAAGATTCGAAGTTCTTAACGGTTTTGTAAAATATATGCTAATGGATAAAGATGTTAATACATCAATCGTAAAAGGAAGTTCAGGTACACCTAATTTAAAAAATCTTACAGTTGAATATCGTCCAGGAAGTGCCGGTTATGCAAATGTAAATACTAAGCATGCTTTACTTCTAATTCCACCAGTAGTATATGAGGATGTTATTTCAAACATGATTGAAGATTGGGAAGGACTTGGAGGAACAAAAACTACAGAACAAGTTATAAAAGATGCTAACTTTGCAGCAAGTTCAATTGATCTTTCTGGTTTAAAAGCTATGGAAGATGAATTTAGAACATCTTTGTAAAAATACAAAAAAAACATTAAGAAGCCCTAATAGATTTTGGGGCTTCTTATGTATTTATCTAAGGTTAAAGGTATTAGGTATGAATCTAGAAAGAAAAATTGAAAAGAGACAACACTCTTTATTGAAAAAAGAAAATGCAAATCTCTTTTTCATTGTTGGTATAGCCTTATTTGTTCTTTACTATGCTATATTGTTTGTTTATCCACTACTTATTGCAATGATAAGAAGTTTTTATGATTGGAATCCTTTGAAAGGAACTCAAGAATATTCGGGATTAGATAACTACATTGATTTATTTAGAAATCCACTTTTCTTCATCTCTTTAAAGAATACTATAATATTTACAACCCTAGCCGTTATAGGAAGAGTAGCTTTAAGTCTTCTAATTTCTTTAGGTCTGGTTTCCATTACCAAAGGAAGAGACTTCCTTAGGGGAACTTTTTTCCTTCCTGTAATTATGCCAATAGTTGCAGTATCCATTATTTGGTTGTGGGTTTATCATCCTCAAGCAGGTTTATTAAATATGTTCTTAGACATGTTTGGAATTGAGAAGCAGTTGTTTTTAAAATCTCCAACCCAAGCACTTTATTCAGTAATTGTTATGGTTATTTGGAAGGATGTGGGTTATTCAGTTATTATTTTTACTGCAGGGTTACTTGGAGTACCTCAAAACTTAAAAGAGGCCTCTTGGATTGATGGAGCAAATAGAAGACAAACTTTTTTTGCTGTGACTCTTCCTGCTATCATGCCAACCTTTACCTTCGTACTTATTACGGCAATGATTAGTTATTTTCAATCTTTTGTTGAAATTTTTATCTTAACTGGAGGGGGACCTGGAACAAGTACTTATGTAATTTCATATTTAATCTTCAATGAGGCTTTCAAAGTATTTAACTTTGGTTATGCTTCAGCAATTTCGGTAATTTTATTTACATTAATTACTATTATTACAGTTATCCAGTTAAAGTTACTTCAAAAGGGGAATGAAGAATGAAAAACCCAAATTCTATTAGAAGCTGGGCAAAGGCCCTTATTTATGCCGGTTTAATTTTAGTAGCAATTATTACACTTATTCCATTTATATGGCTTATTGCTTCAACTTTCAAATCAAATTATGAAATTGTAAAAGTACCTGGAACATTTTTTCCTAAGAAAATTACTTTTGAACATTATACCTATATTGTTGGTAAATTCAAAATCTTCACATATTTTTTTAATTCTCTTTTTCTAGCAGTTATAAAAACTGGAGTTGGAGTTTATACAAGCTTATATTTAGGTTACATGTTTTCAAAATTCACCTTCCGTTTAAAAAAAGCAATGTATTCTCTTGTAGTCTTTACAATGACAGTTCCTGCCCTAGTAACAATGATTCCGACTTATAACATGGCAAATCAAGCAAATCTAATCGACTCTTGGTGGGCAATTATTCTTCCCTCCGTGTTTATTTCTTTTGGAATTTTCATGATGCGTCTTTATATTACAAAAGCTGTGCCTACTGCCCTTTTAGAAGCAGCCAAAATTGATGGGGCAAAACAATTCTTTATATTCCATAAAGTAGTTGCACCCTTGTCGACTAATATGATTTCAGCTCTTTCAATTTTTGTTTTCTTAGGTAGTTGGAATGATTTCCTTTGGCCTTATCTAGTTCTAAATACTTCAAGAAAATTCCCTTTATCTGTTGCATTATCAATGTTAAACGGACAAAACAATACTAATTATGGCGCTTTATTCGTTGCTACTCTTTTGACAATTGTTCCAATTCTAATTGTTTATTGGTCTTTCCAAAAGAGCTTCATTGAAGGTGTCTCAATGACAGGAATAAAATAATGAATATTGATTTAAGAAAAACCCCATTCTCTCGATTTGGTTCCTACAGCGTAATCCAATTAGGTAAACTGAAAGAAAAAGAATCTAATAACTTGTTGTATTTCCGTGATATTGGAGGTGGAGACAGTAATCTTGGATACATTTTCCAAATTAATTTAATTGATCAAAATAAAAAACCAATTGACTATGAAATTCAGGCAAATGAAACGGAAATAAAACTAATAGATCCAAAAACAAATGAAAAAGTATCAATAATTTTTCCTGATGAACGAAGAGTAAGATTTTATAGTAAGAGCCTTTCTTTTTCTTTCAATTTTATTTTATCTTCATATGATCACATAAATCCCCTTTCTCCTTCAACTTGGGAACTCCATAGTTATACTCATGAAATGAAATTAAAATTTACTTTATTGGAAGGTAAATGTAATCCTGATTTAAAATGGGATACAATACAAACAACTAAAGGTATTCTCAGTTTCACTGGTGTAACAAATGATGTTCAAATCGAAAGATATCAATGTGTAGCTAAATTAGGCAAACCAAAATTATCTTTCGAAAAAGAGTTAATACTTGCAAAAAAAGATTATGAAAAGTTTTTAGCCTCCGTTCCTCCTGTAAAAGATTCTCTCTTTGAAAAAGGACGGGCTTTAGCAAGTTATATTACTTATTCCTCAGTTGTTCACCCTTCGGGAAATTTAAATCGTTATGCAATGTACATGTCCAATAACTGGATGACCAATATTTGGTCCTGGGATAACTGTTTTAATGCAATTGCCTTAAGTAAAAATAATGAACAACTTGCTCTTGATCAACTGTTAATATTTAGTGAAGTTCAAGATGAATCCGGAGTTTTACCCGATTTTATGAATAATTTATTTTGTTCTTATGCTTGTTGCAAACCTCCAATTCAAGGTTGGGCTTACATGAAAATGATGTCTCTTAATGACTTCTTTTTACAAAAAGAACAACTTATTGGAGTATTTAAGCAATTGAAAGGAATAGAACATTATTGGTCGACCTATCGCACAAATAGTTCTTTTCCTTTGCCTTATTATAATCATGGAAATGATTCAGGTTGGGATAATGCTACACCTTTCATTAGTGGGATGCCTGTTACAACACCAGATTTACCTTCTTATTTAGTTTTGCTTTATGAAGCTTTAGAAAAAATTTCAAAGGCCTTAAATCTTTGTGAAGAAGAAAAGAATTATAGAAAAAAAGGGGAACAAATGGTTAAACTTCTTATTGATAACTTATGGGTTGATGGACGTTTTAGAAGTTATCATAACGTGAAAAAATCTTTTGTTGATGAAGGTGATTCCCTTATTGAATTGATGCCCATAATTATTTCTCATCGATTACCAGAAAAAATTGTCTCAAGCCTAGTCTCTCGATTATCAAGTGCTTCTTTTCTTACAGAATTTGGTTTGGCAACTGAAGCTCTTGATAGTTCCTATTATCAAGAGGATGGATATTGGAGAGGTCCAATATGGGCTCCTATAATGCTTTTGATTATTGATGGACTAAAAAAGATAAAAAAAGACGCTCTTGCTAAAAAGTTAGCTCGCTCTTTTTGCAACACCGCACAAAATAATGGAATGACAGAAAATTTTG
>JBAYZQ010000025.1:0-19680 GCA_041672385.1 Sphaerochaetaceae bacterium
TGGCTAAAAAAAATATTAAAGAAGTTCAGGATTGGATGAATTCTTATCCTAGAAAGATATTAGATGGAAGAACACCTTTTGAAGCTTTACAAGAAGAAATAAAGCAATTTTATCCTAATTCAACATTTCTGGAGGCAATCTAATGAAAAAAACTATTAAAAGTTCGAAATATGATGGACATTTAACCTTGCAGGAAACCATCTTTTTGGTTTTATTGCTTATTGAGAAGCTATAATGTTTGAATAATTAAAATTGTTTTAAAAGTAATTTTTTGTGAAACCAAAGGCTTTTGAAATTTGTTTTCCACATTCTACTAATTCTGTTGTCATGTTTTCATATTTTTCAGAAGAGTCAGCAATATCAGAGAGAGAAATTGCAGCTAATACTTGACCTTTGTAATCAAAGATTGGAACCCCAAAGCAAATTGTTTTATTTTCATGTTCTTTTAAATCTGTAGAATATCCTCTTTTTCTAGTTAGAGCTAATTCATCAAGGAGTTTTTCTTTTGAGGTTATTGTATTCTCTGTTACAGATTTTAATTCTAGTTTATTAATAATTCGATTTTGAGTTTCTTCATCAGAAAAAGCAAGAGCTGCTTTTCCTAAGGAAGTTGCATATACTTCATGTCTACTTCCTAAAGCACAGGAAGCTAAAACGGCGCCTTGGCCAACATATTTGTGAACATATACTATTACGTCGTTTTCAAGTACTCCAACAAATCCTGTTTTATGATATTTTTCAGCTAGTGGATTTAAATAGTATGCACACTCTTCTACAATATTCTGTCCTTCTAAATATTTCATTCCAAGACTAAATAGTTTCAAACCGATACAGTATCTTTTATTGTTAAATCTATAAGGAGTAATATAGCCTAAGGCTAGTAGTGTTTGAACAATTACATAAACACTACTTTTAGGTACATCAAGTTCTGTAGATAATTCTTGGAGAGTTAAACCTCTCTCGCTTTTAGATACTAATTGTAGAATTTTCATTGATCTCTCGACTGTTCTATTTAATGCCATAGGAAACCTCAATTTTATTTTAAAATAACTTTAATGAATAAATATAATTTAATTTGTTCATAATAATGAAACTATATTATAATTATAAAAATATCAACTAATTTTTATTTAACTTTTAATAGATTTTTATAAATTAAAACAAAAATGAATATTGCCGAGGAATGCTTACTACAAAAAGAGCAGGTTATAAAAATTGTTTTTTTTCTGTATTTTCTGAGGTATTTTGATAAGAAGCCTAAGAAATTATGTTAAGTGTTAGCAATTAACATTAGAGGTAAAGTCATCCTTCTATCATTTTGTATACTTTTGGTGCTAAATGATTTATCATAAACTAAATTAAAGGAAGGAGAAACTAATATGAAAAAGAATGCAATTTTAATAGTCTTATTAATTTTAATAAGCTCTATGTTGGTAACAAGCTGCTCAACAAGTGAATTTGCTGATGATCCTCTTCAAACAGTTGAATCTCTCGATTTAGGAAGATATCTAGGGCAATGGTATGAAATAGCTCGTTTTCAAAGTGGTTTTGAGAAAAATATATATGGAGCTACTGCTGAATATTCGTTGCGTGAAGATGGGCGTGTTGACGTAGTAAATAGCGGTTTTAAAAATGATCTTGATGGTAAATATACATCTGTTAAAGCTGTTGCTTGGAGACCAGATAATACTGTTCCTGGTGAATTGGTAGTTAAATTTTTCTCACTTTTTAAAGGTGAATATTTGGTATTTGGATTAGATGAAGAAAACTATGAATGGGCTTTAGTTGGTAACAATAACAGAGACTTCCTTTGGTTCCTTTCAAGAACTCCAGAAATAACACAAGAATTAAAAGATAAAATGGAGCAAATGGCGATAGAACAAGGTTATGACTTATCAGAACTTTTCTATGTACCACAAAAACTTCGTGATTAGTATTTGAAATGTAAAATTAGCTAGGAAATACAAATAAAATTTTCTAGTTTTAAAGAAAGATGAATTAAAATTTCTTCCCAATAATTATCATTAATTTATAGGCTAAAATTGATCATTATGCAGTTTTCTTTAGTATAAGTTATAGAATTAACAATCAATTACAAAAAGCGCTTAAAAACTCTCTAAACCTCTTTGAAGAGAGCTGTTTAAATTGCTTGGTAAGAAGATTTTTAGAGAATAAATTTATTGTAAATTATATAAAGGTTTTTGGAAAAAATTAAAAAAATGCACTAGGATCAAGGCATACTCCGTTCTGTTCTATTTGAAAGAAGAGCATTGCATTGTCAAAAAATGGATTTTCCTTGCTTATTGTACCTAAAACAGACTGATTTGTAACTGAATCTCCAATACCGACTTCAACTGTTGCAAGGTATCCATAAGTAGTTACATAACCACCATCATGGCGAACTTTTACAGTATTTGGGCGAGAACCAGTATTTAGTTCAATATCCAAAACTTCTCCAGCACATGAGGCGTATACATTACTTCCATAAGGAGCTTGAAGACAAATACCTTCCAAAGGTGCAATTTCCTTTGTGATAGGATCTGTAAATCTTGTATTAAAAATAATCTTTTCAACTCCATTTTCCAAAGGAGAAGAAAATTCTAAACCTCTTGAAGCTGTTGAAATATTAGCAGAAGAAGATTCATCTGGAATAAATAATTCTTGACCTTCTTTTATTTTATCATCATCTAATCCGTTTATTTCTTGCAAATCCAACCATGTTATACTTAAATCTAATTTCTGAACAATTGTTCCAAGCCTGTTATCTTTTTTTACAACATAGATTGAACCATCCCTATCTGGAACTCTTAAGACTGTTCCAACGGAAATGGCATCTAAATTTTTAATTTTATTTACAGAAAGAAGAGTGGAAAGACTTATACCATTATTAAGAGCAATCTTTTCCAAAATATCACTATCTTTACAAGTGTAATTTGTCCATACCACTTGTTTTTGATATTTCTTACCTAAAGACTGCTCAAGATCAGTTGCAGTTTGACCACTAAAATCAGGATTACTATCAGGGTAAACTGAGGTTCCTGTGTCAAAGTTTATAACTCCAGTATCAACTAGTGTTGAAAGCTTTTCATTGGAGTTTTCTTTTGCATAATCCATTTGAATTTTTGCCAAGTCCATTTGTGTTTCATAAACATCTCGTAGTCCTTTAATTTCCTCAAGAATTTTCTGAGTTGATGCTTTCACCTCAAATAACAGTTTAATTCTTTTATACGTTGAATCTACAACTAAATAAGCGGTTTCTGCTTGTTCAAATTGGATTTGGTAGGGAGTTTTATCGGGAACAGCAAGAATTTGTTCTTTTTCAACTTTAGCATTTACATCCTCTTCAGCACCAATAAGTAGAGAAATAAATTTAGAATAGGAGCTGCTTTTTATAGCTGACATCAATAAAGTTTCTTTTTCTTCCAATATAAAATTAACATCCAAATTAGCTCCAGCATTAAGGAGAGCAGAAAGAACTTGTGGATTATCAGAATTTTTTAAAGCAAGTATTGAAGGACTTATTCCATCTTCATTTCTAGCATTTACATCAGCTCCAGATTTGATTGCCTTTTGCATTTCTTCAACAGTACCACTTTCTGCAATTGTAAAAATATCATTAGAATATAGCGCTAATGGTAAAACCAATAATAGTAAAAAAATAAAAATATTGTTTTTCATTTTATCCCCTAAAAATCTTATCCTATATTTAAATACTTTAATTCTATTTAAGAATTACCATTAGAAAATTTAAGCATTATAGTGATTGAAATATATGCTCCCTATGGTATTTTAAATATTGTTTTTGCCTTATATTTAACGTTTTTTGTAGCTTCATTTTAGTTTGTATTCCAACCTTTTCATAATCTTCTTTTACAAATAAGGGAGAAATATTAATTCTTCCATCATCATCAAATGAAATAAGTCCTAAATCAAATGCCTTATCTAAACTTGGAATAAGTAACAATCCATTATATTTATCAGTTGACTCTTTAAGATTACAATCCCTCCAAGGTTTAATGTGGGAAGCAATCAACATCTTCTTATCACTACAATTAGTAACACTACAATATCCCCAATATTCGAGCAATGATCTTCTATAGGAACCTTGACCTAATCGTGCCATAATCATAGTTTCACGCTCATTGGGAGAAGCCGAATCGTATTCTCTACTATCATTTTCAGTCTGGTAGTCATAAAGATGTTGTTCTTTTAGTTTTTCGCAAATTGTAGAAATAATCCAAACAAAAGAATGAGCATTAAGAAGCGATACTTCTTCAACACCAAATTCAATTAATCGCTGTTGAACCTGGTTAATATAGCTAATAAAAAGATTATAATTATCCCATGAACAATTTCCAGAAAGACTAAAATCTTTAATTCCTAATAAGTTTAAAGCATATCCTAATTTTTTTGTACTCACTGGTAAATATTGGGATTTGTCTTTTATAAAAAAGAAATAAGCTAATAAAGAGTACCTGTTCGATAAAAGCTTTTGTAGTATTTCAAAGGATTCTCTATCGCTTTTCTGCCCTGTATAAAAATCAAAAAATGCTTTTTCTAATTTTGCTTGAAAACCTTTTTCTAATTCTTTTTTTTTAAAATCATCGACATATTGCCATGGAACTAAATTTTCTCGTACCTCTAAAGCTTTAATAACATTTGCTAAAATTTTTCCAGTACCAATTTCTTCTTTTTTCCATTCGTTAAAATTCAATAAGCTATTTGCATGATAAAAAATAAAATCTTTATATCCTTCATTATCTTTTAAGTATTCATTTTGTGAAAACGAAACAAACCTTTCTTTACTATTATTATTTATTAAATCAGTAAACATCTTAAAATATTTAGCAAAAATTAGAGTATCAACTTTTTTAATTGTTTGTACATGTTGATAGGATGTATTTTGTAAATTTTCATATATTATATCGAAAGATGCTTGTGATATAGGATATGTAGAACCCTGAAAGCCATCAATAATCAAAGGGTCTTCTTCCTTAACTATTGAATTTTCCAAAGTACTAATAAGCAAAGGATTTTTGAGATATGACGAAACATATTCAAGTTTTACTCTATAACAAAGGGTATTAGAATTCTCCTTATTTATCCAATAATTATCTTTATCTGAAACGCTTTGAAGAGCTGATGAAACTACCCTTACAATTGCATAGATTCCTGGTAGTAAGCTGTTCCTTTCATCTAATATCTTTTTTGGCCTATAATCTTTCCCAACTCTAATGATTCCTAATTGCCCAGGGCGGAAACAATCTTTATGAAATTCAGAAACAGAATAAGTATCCTCTTTAATTCCAGATTCAAGAAACTTATCAATTTCCCATATGTTTGGATTGCAACTAAACATCCAAAATCCTGTAATTTGTTTTTTCATAAATTAATTTCCTCCTTATTTTTTCATTGATAATTTATTGTTATTATAAACGATATAATTGAAACTCCTATTTTTGTTTTATTATATTAAAATCAGAATATAGTTTTTATCAAATAAATTATAACACATAATATGGCATCCTGAAATTAAACCTAGCGAAAAGTTGTAAGCCATATTTAATAAATTAAAATCTTCAATAGTTAATTCACCCGTTTCAATGAATAAATTGCTTATAATAAACGATGGTTTAAAATAGGGATTGAGATATAAAAAAATTGGGGAAGCCTATTCTTAATTTAAAATAGGACTAAGATTAAAAATTAGATTTTCAGTTGTGAGTTTACTCTTAAATTGTTTTTCTTCTTTCTATTTCAACTTCTGCTGCTTTTTGTTGTCTTTGTCTTTCTGTAACCTTCTTTTTCTCAATTATGTGTTTATAGATAGTATTAACGTTTGGTAACCATTCTTTGAGGTAATCAATAATTTTTTCGCTTCATTTTCTTGAGCACTGATACTAGCGTAATCACCATTAATATTAAAATTTTTCGGGGATTTCACCTTTATATAGATATAATTCCCCAAAATATGTAATGAAGTAATCCATTTTTGGTTTGCTTTTGGGCTTAGTTTTAATTGAAGAATCCCATCTTTCCCTTTTGCAGTTTCTTTTATAAAGACTACTTTATCTTATTGTCTTGGGACAAAGTCCCTTTCGATTTACATATATCTAGCTCTTTTAAATTTAAACTTTATAAATTGTGATAAGCGTGATAAAATACTTTTCAGGAACATTTTTTTTGCGAGAAATGTTTTTTTTCATGGAAAAAGCTAATAAAGCCTTCAGAAGGGTCTACGAATAGAAAAAGATTTCTTAATGCTAAATTAAGATGAATTCTGCGATGGGGAAAAGAGATGAGATTGCTTTTTGGGGAACTACAAAAGAGAGTTTTTTATTATGAATTTATAAGTATAAACACTTCAGAAAAAGTTAAAATTTCCAAAAATACAGTATCAAAATCTCGTAAGAAAGATTTTCGGAATAAATGCCCCTATATGGTTTGGATTTTATTATCTTCTACTAAAAACATTATTGAGGTGTTGGGAGGTATCAGAAACTTAGACTCAAAATATTTTTCAGAATTGCTTCCTTCAATTATTTTACAGATTCAGTTTTATCAAGATAATAAAATAGAAGAAACAATATTTACTGAGATGTTAATAGATTTATTGCAAGATAATAGGCTCCAAACGCAAGATATTCTAGATATTACCGCAATACCTTCTGTAAGAAGAATAATTGTAAATCTTGGTAGCTCGTTATCTTTTCAGACAAGAAAAGAAATTGCAAAATCATATCGAATAGATTCACAATGGTTATCAGTTGAAAAGGCTATACCTAATGATTTATTCCAATTAACAAAGTTTTTATTATCCGAAAAAGAAGCTATTTATTTGAAAAATAAGCGTGAAAATATTCTATCAAAAATCAAAGAAGAGAAAGAATCCAAGGAAAAAGCAATTGAATTAAATAAAAAACGCCTAAGAATACAAGAGGAGCAATTAAGGCAAATAATTGGAGAACGAGGGATTTTAGAAATTCCAGATGATATTGAAATTACGGATGAATATCTTGAAGCAATAAAACTTATTAAATCCAAATCAAAAGTGATTTTTATTACAGGAGATCCAGGTACTGGAAAAAGTACTCTTATACAGTTGTTAAAAATAATTCTTAAAGATAATGTTGCAGTTTTAAGTTTTACTGGTTCTGCAGCTTTAAATATTGGGGGACAAACAATTAATTCATTTTTTCATATGCCATTACATATATTGCCTTTAGATTGGATTAATGATTCATCCTCTTTTAGAAATAAAGCTCAAGCATTAAATAGGATAATTATTGATGAAGTTTCTATGCTTCGGCCCGATATGCTCGATGCGATAAGTTCTTCGTTGAGCTATGCTAGAAAAGACCCAAGGCCTTTTGGAGGAATACAATTAATTCTTTTTGGAGATTTATATCAACTTCCTCCAATTATTCAAAATGATAAGGCAATTAATGAATATTATACCAAAACCTATCAAAAGAACCGCTTCTTTTTTGCAAGTAAAGTCCTACAAAAATGCAAATTAGAAGTAATTACTCTAAAAAAAATGTTTAGAACAAACCAACCTGAATACTTAAAATTTTTGTCAAAAATACGAAACGCCTCAGCAGATTTAGATGATATTGACAATTTTAATATGATTATTGAGCAATATCCTGAGTTTTCAAATTCAGACTCTTTTATTCATGTTACTCCTTTTCGAGATTCTGCAAATAGAATAAATAGAATAAAACTTGAAAATTTAGAGGGTAATACAAGTAGTTTTGAGGCTAATGTAATAGGGGAAAAACTATTAAAATTATCAACAGAAAAATTGAAAAGTTTGTTTCCGGGAGATTTAGTTCTTAATCTGAAACCCAAAGCTCAAATTATGTTTATAAAAAATGATAGTGGTAAACGATGGGTTAATGGAGATTTGGGTATTATTGAAGAAATTAATGAAAATGCTTTAAAAATTAAAACAAGATCTGGTCTATATATTGTTAATAAAACCTTTTGGTCGGTTAATAGATATAAAATTGATTCTTTGACTAACAAATTAGGCGAAGAAGAAATTGGACAAATATTGCAGTTCCCGGTACGTCTTGCTTGGGCAATTACAATTCATAAAGTCCAAGGGCAAACTTTTGATAAATTATTAATAGATTTTACCGGTGGTGTTTTTGACTCTGGGATGGCATATGTAGCTCTTAGTAGATGTAGAACTATGGAAGGCCTTCGCCTTACTAGAAATTTAGTTCCAGCAGATATCATAGTTGATAAAACTGTTGTAGAATTCATGAATTCATTATTAAATAAAAATTCTTCTAGGTAACAGATACTCTGTTTTTTTACGAAGGAAATTTAAGGGGTTAGTTTTAGATTTAGAACTTATGAGGTTGTAACAAAAAGTCTGTGCCTAGGGTTGGGATTTTGTATTGAAAATTAAAATATTTATTTTATTTTAAACTTAATTGGCTCTTACCTAATTTTGATGACACTTAAGGAACAAGCGAAAAAGAATAAAATTATAATTACAGATGATATATAAATTCGGGCTGGGCGGATTTGAACCGCCGACCCCATGTCCCCCAGACATGTACGCTAAACCCCTGCGCTACAGCCCGTAATCTTAAGAAAAATTTAAAACAGTTTACAAATTATGTCAATTGTTCTTTTTGTTAAAGTGTAAATAAAACAAATAACCAGTGAGCAGAGATACCTGATATTAAACCACCGAGGGTATGACAAAAGATTGCCTTTCCTGTTAGTTTTTTGCAATTTAAGGCATCCATCATTGCTACATGTGTTGATAAGTATCCACTCCAACACATGCTCATAGCGGTGAATACTGCGATGTCATTTGCATGAGCATAACCATTGGCTACTAGTGAGGGAATTAAACCTATCGCAGCTCCAGCTGCTCCCATTGCTGTTATGGGAACTGCAATACACTCGGAAGATGTAAAGCCAAACAAAGGGTTTAAAATAAAACTTATTTTTTCTCCCAAGAAGGGAAGAAAACCTACTCCTTCAAAAGCACTTCCTGTATAAACTCCTCCATCAGATGGTCCTTTTGTAAGAATCATAACAAAGGTACAAATTATTATTACACCAGGAATTATTGCCATTCCCATATCAACTCCGCTTTTACCGCCAGTTAGCATAGAATCTAAAAATCTTGAACCAACATTACCTTCACGTATTTTGCGAAATTTTGTTCTATCAAATTTAGAAGTTTCCTCTTCAGGATCACACATATCAAGTGTCCCATAAGTTGATTTTGAATAGTGTAACAATAATCTTGTGCAAAAAATTGAACCTATAAATGCTCCAAGATTCCCAATTAATGCGGCTTGAATGAAATTTTCATTTTCAGGAGATTTTAAGCCAATCATAAAAGCAGTTATTATTAATCCCATACCAAAACTTGTTCCAATTTCGGTAAGTCCAGGTAATTGATATCTACGAAAACAATGCCTAAATTCTTTATCATCTGCCAGAGTTAAAACTGCTGGATTATCTGAAAGATAAGGAGCAATTATTCCTAAGACGGAAGCTCCTGGAAGTCCATATAGTGGTTTCATTAGGGGAGAAAGTATTCTATCAAGTAAACAAACTACTCCGAATTCTGAAAATAAACCTGAAACAGCACCGGCTAATACAGCAATTGCCATTATATAGAAGACTGTTTTTATTAAGAGTTGATAGGCAGTATTCATTATGGTATTCATCAAATTAACACCACCCATTTTATTTCCAACTACAACAAAAAATAAAATAAAAAGAGTCAGAAATATAAAAACTTCTGGGCTCTTTTTAGGTTTATAATCTAGCTTTGTACTTTTCTTAAGTTTCTCTTTTAAAGAAGGTTTAGAGGAAAAGGCGATATTCAAAAATAAGCTAATTTTAAAAACATCCATTTTATAATCCCCTTAGGAAATTAAATTACATTTAAACCTGAGGCAACTTTTGTAATGAAATCCTGAACGTTTGTTACCATGGTTGTAGCACTTAAAGATCCTCTATCAATTAATTTGTTAACTACAAATTCATCAGCATCAATTGAATAAAAATATAATGGCCTAATAACTCCGTCTTTTTGTTTTCTAAATGATGGGGTCATATTTCCCGTAGCAATAGTGTGAAGCATTGTTGCCAAAGTTATAACAGTTGTAGCCTTTTTGACTTGTTCCCTCATTGCCATTTGTCCTTGATAAGCATCTGCAATAACCTCTGGTAAAGGTCCATCGTCTCTTATTGATGAAGTAAGAACAATTGGAATATTGTTCTTAACACAACTGTAAATAATTCCATTGTCTATTTTTTCATTTTCAATAAAAGCGGGTATTGAACCTGCTTCTCTAACTTTGTTATCAACATCTAGATGATTATAATGACCATTAGGTTGTGATTCTTGGGTATAAATATCTTGACCTAAGGCTGTATGAAAATAGGCACCTTCTAAATCATGAGTTGCAAGTGCATTGCCTGCCATTAAAGCTTGGCAATAGCCATTCTCAACAAGAGCTTGCATTGTTGAACGGGCCTTTGCATCAAAGGAAAAAGCAGGTCCCATAACCCAAACAACATATCCCTCATTGGCTTTTTCATATTTTAATAGGCTAATTAATTTATCATAATCTTTAGAATAAGAGGTTTCTCTACTTCGCCCTTGGCGAAAGACGAATTGATCATCTAGTTTGCTTTGAGCTTTTGCTTCGAATCCATGACACCACATGTAAATTCCTTCTTCAGCTTTTTCAGTTCGTCCAATTATAACCTTTTGGCCTTTTTCCAGATTTCTGTTTTCAACTACCATTAGCTTTCCATCTTCAGAAAGAACTACAGAAGAATCCATTCTTGACTCTTCTGCTAAAAGCCATTTTCCGTTTATTTTAAAATACTCAGGGTACATAGAGGTGGAATGAAAATTATTAGGAGCCACCCCATCTAGAGTAACTTCCTTAAGTTTTGCATTGGGGGCATCTACAAATAATGGCTTGGTAAAATCAGGTTCATGATACTTTGGTAGTTGAAATTTCATTTTCTTTTCTTCCTATTTTAACATTGCGTACATCATAGCTTTAATTGTATGCATTCGATTTTCAGCTTCATCAAACACAACTGACTTAGGTCCTTCAAAAACTTCATCAGTAACTTCCATTTGATTGATTTTGAATTTTTCAGCAATCTTTGCTCCTACTACAGTTTTTGTATCATGGAAAGAAGGCAAACAATGCATGAAAATTGCTTCTGGTTTTGCATTTGCCATTGCTTTTGCATTAACTTGATAAGGAGTAAGTAGCTTAATTCTTTCTTCCCATACCTCATCTGGTTCTCCCATTGAAACCCAAATATCAGTATAAATTACATCGGCATTTGTGGTTCCTTTCTTTACATCTTCAGTTAAAGTTACTGTACAATGATTTTCTTTTGCAATATTTTGACAAGTTTCAATCAATTCTTTTGAAGGAAATAACTCTTTTGGGGCACAAGCTGTAAAATTAAGGCCTAACATTGCACAAGCAACCATAAGAGAGTTGCCCATATTATTTCTTGCATCTCCCATGTAGGTAAAATTTATTCCTTTAAGCTTTCCAAGTTTTTCTTCAATGGTAAGCATATCGGCTAGCATTTGAGTTGGATGAAACTGGTCTGTAAGTCCATTAAATACTGGTACTCCAGAAAACTTAGCAAGTTCTTCAACAATGGATTGATTATAGCCTCTATATTCTATTGCATCATACATCCGTCCTAATACCCTTGCAGTGTCAGCAATACTTTCTTTTTTACCCATTTGACTGCTACCAGGATCAAGGTAGGTTACGCCCATTCCAAGGTCCATTCCAGCAACTTCAAAGGAACATCTAGTTCTTGTTGAAGTTTTTTCAAATAATAAAACTATATTTTTACCTTCAAGATATTTATGAGGCGTACCTGCTCGTTTTAAATTCTTAAAATTCTTTGAAAGGTCAAGTAAATAACGTAAATCAGTTGTTTTAAAATCAAGAAGTTTTAGAAAACTTCGTCCGCTTAAATTTATTGGCATTCTATTCTCCTAATAAAACTATTTCATCAAGCTTACTGTATCTTATCTTATGTCAGGATTCACGACATTCACATATTAATTAATTGTATTATTTTTTGCAAATTTTATTATATTTATTTTCAAAATGGCTGAAATTTAAAGAAAAATAAAAATTAAGTAAATATATTTGATAAAAAATATACAACAAAAAAAATCAATATTGTCTGTTATATGGACAGTTATAAAGAAAAGATGTAGCATAAAATCAAAGGTAAAGCTTATGACAGAAAGAGTAAAACTTCAAAATCCTAGAAAGTCAAAATGGACAACTAATAAACTTTTTAGTTTGGATACAGAAGTTATAGAAGATAAAACCACTCCATTGATACATCAAGAAGCAAGATTTCTTTTTGTTAGAAAAGGCGAGGGGACCATTAGAATTCATGGAAAAAATTATAAACTTGAAAAAGGTGTTTTGGTAGCCATTCTTCCTTGGGAAATTTCAGAGGTAATTGAAGTTAAGATTCCCTTACAATATTATCTTCTCATCTATAATTTTGAAATGGTTATTCGTCTTTTAAAATCTTACTATAATGCGGAAAACCTCCCAGTTGATATAATAAAAAGTTTTTCAGTTTCTGCTTCAGCAAAAGGTGATAAACAACAGACCGAAAAAATTCTTGGAGTTTTCGAAGATTTAAGAGAAGAAATTGGACTTGAAAGTGTTTGTTTGAAAGAAGAAAATCCTAATTTTGGATCAATTTGTGTAATTAATCATATTGTATATCTTATGATTTTATTTTCACGTATTCATGAACCTTCGTTATCTGAAAATACTCCAAATGATATTCTTTTATTCATTTTTTCTCATTTAAGTGAAAAGATTACGTTAAAATCACTTTCTCAGCATTTTTTTGTCGAAGAAAAGGATATTAGTCGTTTTATTAAGGATTTGACTGGTCTAACTCTTGCAAAACTTTGTCATGAAATGAAAATTTATAGAGCTGCGAGTTTTTTGCTTTATACTGATTTCACCGTGGAAGAACTTTCACAAATGCTTGGTTATTTTGATTCTGCTCACATTTCAAAAGTATTTAATGCTAGAATTGGAATGAATCTAACTGAATACAGAAAAACTTATCAAAATGTTAGTAAAATTTGTAAAATCAAAGAAAGTAAAATGGCCTATACTGCTGTAAATTATATTTACCGTAATTACGCTGAGGATCTTAATGTGACGGATGTTTCCAAAGAGTTAGGAGTTAGCGAGAAATACTTAAATAGAATATTGTTATATCAAGTAGAGAAGAACTTTTCTGATTTTTTAAATGAAGTTAGAATAAATGAAGCTTGTCGTCTTTTACTTAATACTGATAATACTATATTAGATATTGCAATTTCTGTTGGCTATAATAATGATAGAACTTTTACTAGAAATTTTCTTTCAAGGAAAGTAATGCTTCCAAGTGAATTTAGGAAAAAAGTTACAATTCAAAAAATAAAAAAATGATAAATAGCTCTTTAAATACATTAAATGCCATTAGTAATTAATAAAACCTCCTAATCATTGATAAATTAGGAGGTTTTGTTATATTTGGATTTGAGAGATAGGGATGAAATATGAGAATCTTACTCAAAGATAATCTTACATATTGAAAAAGTTTAAAGACAATTCTGATATAATAATAAAAGTGAGAGAGATACAAAATATTTTTAGTGCTAATATATTAAACAAAACTTGCTAATTTAGATTATAAGTGTTGATATATTAACTATGAATAGTAATGAATTAAATGAAATAAAAACTCCTGTTGAAATTGAACTTGATTTAGCAAATCGAATAAAATCCATTCGAAGAGTAAAGAAAATATCTCAGAAGAAACTCGCTGAAAAGTCGGGTGTAAGTTTTGGCTCAATTAGGCGTTTTGAAGCTTCGGGAAATATTTCATTACTTTCTCTAATAAAAATTTCTATTGCTCTTGGCAGACAAAAAGAATTTGCTTCAATTGAGGAGGTTATAAAGTATGAAAGAAATAGAACAAAATCTTAGTGAAGTGGAAGTCTACTTGAACTCTCAAAAGGTAGGGGAATTGGCATTATTTGATCGTTTTCGTATAGCCTTTCAATATGATAATGATTTTATTAAAAATGGGTTTTCAATTTGTCCAACAAATCTTCCGTTAACAAAGCAAGTTTTTATTGCAGAATATGAACCTTTTAAAGGACTTTTTGGAGTTTTTAATGACAGTTTGCCGGATGGTTGGGGCCAGTTATTAGTTGATAGATTTTTACGAAAAGAGGGAATTGATTTTTCAAGTATTAATCCTCTTTCTTGTTTATCATTTTTAAATTCTAGTTCTAAGGGAGCTTTAGAATACAAGCCTTCCAATAGTTTTGATGGGTATAATTCTTTTCCTGATTTAGATAAATTGAATACTTCTTGTCAAACAGTTTTGGATTCTTCGTTTACTAATGAAACTTTAGATTCTCTATTTATAATGGGAGGTTCCAGTGGAGGCGCTGGGCCTAAAATAAACGCAACAATAAATAATGAAGAGTGGATAATTAAATTCCCTTCATCTTTTGATAATTTTGAAATAGGTGAAGAAGAATATGACTATTCTCTTTGTGCAAAGGAGTGTGGAATTGAAATTTCTGAAACAAAACTTTTTGAATCTAAGAATTGTGCAGGTTATTTTGGAACAAAAAGATTTGATCGAAAGAATGGAAAAAGAATCCATATGGTAAGCTCTAGTGGTCTTTTACAGGTATCACATACTGTTCCTTCGCTAGATTATCTTTCATTGTTAAAGTTAACTCAATTTCTTACTAAATCAGAACCAGAGAGTTTTCAGTTGTTTAAAAGGGCTTGCTTTAATGTTTTTTCTCATAATCGTGATGATCACTCAAATAATTTTGCTTTCCTTTGTGAAGGAGGGGCATGGAGATTATCACCAGCTTATGATCTAACTTATAGCAATTCTATTAGTGGTCAACATGCTACGACTGTGAATGGTAATGGTATTAATCCTGGGAAAAAAGATTTGCTAATGCTCTCTTATAAAATTGGAATAAAAAAATCAAAAGCTATTAGTGCAATAGAAGAGATTGAAACTTTAGTGCATCAAAGATTAGAAAAATACTTTAAATAAAAGTATTCTCCTAAAGTATAAGATGATTTTATTAAATTTAGCTTGTGTTGGAATTTAGGTATTTAAAACAGGTACAAGTCTATCTTCTTTTGGAAGTTTTCTTAGTGCTAAAATAGTACCAATTGCTGTGAGGACAGTTGCTAATAAATCTGATAGTGGCAAACTTAGCCATATTCCATTAAGTCCAATAAATTGTGGTAAAATCAAAAGAGCTGGAATAAGAACTATGAACTGTCTTGATAAACCAAAGAAAATCGCCTGTGCACTTGCTCCGATTGATTGGAAATAAGTAGATCCAGTTACTTGGATACCAATTAATACCATTGTACTCATAAGCATTCTTAAAGCTGGAATTGCCAAACTAAGTACTGCTTCATCACTTCCAAAAATACTTAGAAGAGTTCTTGCAAAAGATATATTTATTAGAGAAATAGTTAAACCGTAAAGACTACATACAATTGCAGTAATTTTCATTACTTCCCTTACACGTTTGTATTTTTGTGCCCCGTAGTTAAACCCTGCAATAGGTTGGAAACCCTGGACTATACCAAACATTGGCATTAAGAAAAATATTGTAAGCTTGTTAATCATTCCATATGCTGCAATAGCATTATCACCACTGTATTTTCCAAGGAGGTTGTTTACTAAGATTGCTACAATACTACCTCCAATTTGCCTTATAAAACTACTTGTACCTAAAAGCATAGTGTTTTTGACCATTTTAAATTTAAGCATGAAGGCAGAACGAGAGAAGTGTAAAATACTTTTTCCAGTAATGAAATATCTTAGAGCAACAATTGAAGAAAGGGCAGGAGATATTGCAGTAGCAAGAGCGGCACCTTTAACTCCCATGTGGAAAACAAAAATGAAAATAGGGTCCATAATAATATTTGCAATGGTACCAACTAGCATTATTTTCATTGATTGTTTAGCGTTCCCTTCGGCTCTAATTAAATTGTTACAAACAATTGAGAAAGAAGTAAATATTGCACCCAAATAAACAATGGAAATATAATCTCTAGAATAATCTATTATACCAGAAGAGGCTCCAAAAAATTCTAATGAGGGAGTTAAAAATATTAGACCAACTATTGTAATTATAGCTCCCATTATTACTGCCATTACCATTGCATTTCCTGCGGCTCTGGTTGCTCCTTCTTCATCTCTTTCACCAAGTCTAAGGGAAAGGATGGAAGCAGCTCCAACACCGAACATCATTGCAAAAGCACTAATTATCATCTGTATAGGAAAGACTATGCTTACTCCAGCAATAGCCATTGAACCGACACCTTGTCCAATAAAAATAGTATCAACCAAGTTATAAAGTGCATTTGCCAACATTCCTATCATTGCAGGTGCAGATAATCTCCATAATAATGGTCCAATGGGTTCTATTCCCATAAATTCTTTTTTGTTTAATTGTTTAATCATTTATATTTTCTATTTCCTCAAGAATTGTAGCAGAAGTTACCAAAGAGGTAATAAGCTCATTTCTTTTTTCTTCATCGATTTTATCTAATAAGAGACCCAATTGATTAGTCATTTCTTTCTCAATCTTTTTCCCAAGTTCCTGGCCTTTTTCTGTTAATGTTACTTGTACTGTTCTTCGATCTTGTTTGTTACGAGTACGTTCAATAATCCCTTTTTCTTCAAATGAATCAATTACTTGAGTTAAAGCACCTTTTGTAAGGCGTGAATGGTGGTGAATTTCTCCCATTGTTGCGGGATTATGTTTTGTTAATGCCAAAAGAGTCATTGCTTGTGTTTCATTAAAGGCTATACAAGAACAATTTAATATTGTATTAGTAATTAATTTTTTAAATAGGTGTGGAAGTAAAACACCAAGATTTCTAAGATTATATTGGACTTGTTTTGCAGTATTATTATCCATAAGTTTTCTCCAAGTTAAAACTAAGTAATTTAAAAATAAATAGTTTAAAATTAAATTAATTAAAGAGACCTTAATACTATTTTAAAAAGCTGTCAATAAGATTAAAAAAGAAGTCTTTGAATTTTTAATTAAATAAAAAATTTAACAAGAACTGAAAATTATGTTTCCAATTCTTGTTAATTAATATTTAGTTTATTATTATAAAATTACTATTCTTCTAAACTATCTAAACTATAAATATAATCTGAATAATCAGACCAACCATCAACAGCTATATAATTTTGAACACTTGAAGAGGGTACATAAATTTAAAACTCTCTGTATTGTTATCAAAAACATTTGAACCCAGAGTAGGAGGGATAGTTATTTTAGCATCATTACCATCATATCCAGTAATAGTAAATTCATTTTTTGTTACGGAGTAAGAATAATCAATATCTTCGTTTTCAAGTGGATTTTTACACGACAAAACTAGAGTAATTATTAGGCAAACAATTACCAATAGATTTATTAATATAAGTTCTATAAAAATAAATTTTATTAACAAAAGAAAACTAGAATACATTATTGTCTTTGAATTTTCTTGAAAAAGATTTAGATAATTCTGAATTTATGGTTAAAATTTTAAATCATAACCATGGTTAATAAGCTTTGAAATCTTAGACTATAAGGAAAGAGCTAATCCAAGTTGTCCAAGAATTGTATATCCAATGACGTTTATGTAAGAACCATATGAAATGCTTCCACTGGTAACTGTTGTTTCGCTACTTAAGGGAGTTGAAACACTTAAGCCTCCAAGAATGGCGAGAGAATCTGACATTTTCAACAACAATTTGGTATTAGCGATGAAACTGAGCATGTTATACTCGACAATAACCTCGGGGTTGTTGCTGTCAGCTCCTCTTGTCATCGATTCATATAAACCTCCCACTCCCAACTCCATTGAAAGTTGTTCAGTAAAAGTTGCACCATATTGAATAGAAAGAGATCCCCTCCAAGTCAATGGGTAATCTGAAACATCTTCTTGCGAAGAACCTTGTGTGGCTTCGATAATTTTGCCAGCCCCTATTTGATAACCTATTCCCAAAGGTGACTCTTGGTTTGGAAATAGAGTACCTGAGACAGCAATACCCATAACCGTTGCCGTACTATCTTCGGAAAAATCTATACCCAATAGATTATAAATTCTAGTCTCTTCACTTCTGGTAGTGAATCCTTCAATTCCAAACCAACTTTTGGAGGCAAACGTAGAGAACACACAAAAACAAAGAACAAATACCATTAAAAGTGCTTTTCTCATAATTCCACTAACAATAAAATTTTTTTTCATTATTTTTTTCCTTCCTTAAGTAAATCTCTTATTTCAGTTAGTAAAACAATATCTGCTGGAGTTACTGGTTCTGGTTTAGGTGCCTCTTCCTTTGCTTTTTTAGCACTGAGTTTATTTATGTTACGAATAATGAGAAAAACAACAAAAGCTATCAATAAGAAATCAATTACTGCTTGAATAAATGTCCCATAGGTAAGAGCTAATTCTGGTCTAGCCTCTGTTGCTTTACGTAATACTATTTGTAGGTTTGTAAAATTAACTCCACCAAGAACTAGGCCAACAAATGGCATAATAATATCCTTTACTAGGGATTTTATAATTGCCGTGAAAGCTGTCCCAATGATGATGCCAACTGCTAAATCCATTACATTTCCACGAGATATGAAAGCCTTAAATTCTTGAATAAAACTTTTCTTTGCCATAAGATAGCTCCTTTTTACTATTGTTTAATAGTATATTATTTATTTTAATATAGCAATCTTATTTAGCTTTTATAGTAGTGCTTGAAGAATTTGTCTTTATATACTACAAAGATTTAAATTCGAATTATTGAGTGAAGCTTCCATGGGTTTGATATTTGCTAGAATTATCTAGGAAATAAAGAATGGGTTTACCTCTAAATTAACAATTTTTCTATATAGTTTAATTTTGCCATAATTTCCTTGCAAATAACTCTATGTTGAGCTAACCTTTTACTAGGAGACTGTTTGTTTTATTAAAAAAGGAGAAATTTATGGCAAATGTACAATCTATTCTCGACCAAAAGGGAACTACTGTATTTAGCATTAAACCGGATGATACTCTCTCTCATGCACTACTTGATATGGCCGAACATAAAATTGGAGCATTGCTTGTAATGGACGATCAAGGAGCTGTTAAGGGGATTCTTTCTGAACGTGATATCGTTAGGTATTTTTCAAGAAAGATAGTACATCATGATACCTCTTTGGTGAAGATTTTAGAAGTTATGACTAAGGGGGTTACCTATGTTAAACCGCATCAAAGCTTGGATGATTGTTTCCAACTTATGACCACAGGACGATTTCGCCATTTACCAGTAATTGTGGATAACAAAGTAATTGGAATTATTTCTATTGGAGATGTGGTGAAAGCAGCTCTTGGTGAACGTGACTTTCAAATTGATCAACTTGAACATTTTATCATGAATCCATTGTTTTGAATTTTTTAATTTTAATATATTAACTAATAATTTCCCAATTCTTTGAACTATATGTTTAATTAATTGAGAAATTGCATTTAAATCTTTGCTTACTGTTTTTTAGGTCTTCCTCGTTTACGTTTT
>JBAYZQ010000026.1:0-19342 GCA_041672385.1 Sphaerochaetaceae bacterium
ATAATCCCTATATTTATTATTAGGAGAAATATTTTCCAATATTCAAAAGAGTATAAAAATAATTTTATAAAAAAAATCTTTGAACAATATTAAGGGGATAATGATTTAGCAATTAAAAAATGAATCTTCTTTCCAATTTTTATCAAAACCCATTTGGTTTACATCTATTTCATATCTTTCAATTAAATCTTTTAATTTTTCTTTCCATTTATTTTCTGGATCAATTATTGAAACCAAATAATCAATTATTATCAATAGTGAATAAATTTTCTTTGTTTCTTTATTGAAGCATTCTTTATATTTCTTTGGCAAATTGTTAGGGATTAAATGTTTTAAAGTGTAATCTTCATCCCAAATTTTAGCATGATGAGCACATTTATTTCTAATTATAGAAAGAATCCAAAGCCAAGAAGAAAAAATTTGGTGAGTATTGATATGATAATTTTTAGCTATTGCTTTTTTTACTAAACTATTATTATTTAAGCTATAAATTTTTGATAAAGTTCCAAATGTTGTAATTTCTACAAGCATCCAAAGAGGAGGAAGAGCTTGAGAATAATTTTCAGAAAAATGTTTAATAAATTTTAATCTAGAGTTTTGTACTTCTTCGGATAACTTTCTTTTTAATTTTATAAAGTTATCGTTTTGATCATTTTTTTCATTTGGCTAGCTTTTGTAAAAAGCAAGTAATTATTTTCTACTATGGGAAAAGGAGTAAGATATTCTGACATATAATAAGCAATAGATGTTCTAAAAGAAATTTCTATTGTTTCAATAACATTAAAAAGAATTTTTCTTAGTTCTTTATCAAAATAGTATTCATTTATAATAGATTTAAAAGTTGTTTTATCTAAAAAAAAGTCATTAGAATCTTGTTTTTTATACCAATATCCACTTAAACGATAATAATTTAAGTTCAGTAAATATTTTTTTGCTTTTTGTTCATTATTAATAATTAATTTTCGATTTTTCAATAATTCTAATTGTTGATCTACAGAAATCCAAGGCTTATTATAAGGTTTTTTCATAGAGTTGTTATTTTTTTGTGACATTTTTCCCCTAGAAAAACACCCACCTGTTTGAGGAAGTAACAAAAATTACTCTAGCCTAAGTGGGCTTAATTAATTAAAATATAACATGTTTTTAATATAAGTCAATGAGTGATTACTAATAATATATGTAATTCTAAAAAAGAATTACATAAAAAATACCTTCCTATTTGAGGAAGTAAATAAATACTCTAGCCTAGGAAGGTTTAGTTAGCTACATTATACTCAACCTTAAAGAAAATTCAATAGAATAGAAATTTATTTTTTATTAATTGGAGAAAAACTGAAGGTTAACACACAATTAAGGCTTACTTGTTTTACTATTATACCCTTTATGATATAATATTTCTTATATTTGTAAAAATATACCCATTAAGGTATAAATTTAAATATTTTGTTGATGTTATACCCTTTATAGTATAATATAGTCTTATTGAGGGTTATATGAAAGGTTCAATAATTGGAAATTTTATTAAGAAAGAAAGAAAGAATAGAGGGCTTACTCAAAAAGACTTTGCTCAATTCTCTGGACTTGGATTAAGATTTATTAGAGATTTAGAACAAGGAAAACCAACGGTAAGACTCGATAAAGTAAACAAAGCCTTAAATATGTTTGGAATGGAAGCAGCTCCTGTTAAGTTGAGGAAAGAAGACAATGAGGAAAGCTAAAGTTTATGTTGATGAAGTTAATGCTGGTTTATTAGTAGAGGAAGATGATGGATATTACTCTTTTATCTACGACAAGGATTACCTTAAATACAAAGATCATCCAGTATCTTTAACTCTTCCTGTTAGAGAACTTCCTTATAAATCAAAAGTGTTCTTTTCTTTCTTCGATGGGTTAATCCCAGAAGGATGGATGTTAAATATATTGGTTCAAAATTGGAAACTGAATCCCTCTGATAGAATGGGACTACTTCTAGCTTGCTGTGAAGATTGCATTGGTAATGTAAAGGTAAAAAAATATGAATGATGTTTGTTTGTGTTGTGGAAAGAAACTTGAAAAAGGTGAAGTTGATTGGCACAAAAAATGTATCAAGAAATTTTTTGGAATAGAAAGTCTTCCAATTATAAATGTTGAAGAATTTTCTAATCTCTTTCTTGATTCTCCTAAAAACCAATCAATAGTGCCAGGAGTACAAAAGAAAATTTCTCTTCATTTAAAGAAAGAAGGTAAAACTAGCAGATTAACTATTGTTGATTATCCTAGTGGTTATATTTTAAAACCTATCTCCAATCAATATGAAAATTTACCAGAAAATGAATGGTTAACCATGCATTTGGCTAACCTTTGTAAAGTAGAAACGGTCCCTTTTGCTCTTATAAGACTAAATAACAATTCATTAGCATATATTACCAAGAGGATTGATCGTGAAGGCAAAAATAAAATTCCAATGGAAGATTTTTGTCAATTAGGGGGAAATCTAACAGAAGATAAATATCACTCTTCCTATGAGCAGGTAGGAAAAATTCTATCAAAGTATTCCTCAAATATAGGACTAGATTATTTTAAGCTTTTTGATATTATTTTATTTAGTTTTATTGTGGGAAATAGTGACATGCATTTAAAGAATTTTTCAATTTATAAAAAGAATGGAAAATATATTCTTTCTCCAGCTTATGACTTATTGAATACTATAATCTTAACCAATGATTTAGAAGAACTTGCTTTAACATTGGAAGGTAAAAAGAGTAATCTAAAAAAAGAGAATTTCATAAATTTAGCTAAAAAATATGAATTGTCCAATACTCAAATAAGGAATATCTTTAATCAATATGAAAAAAATTATGATAAAATAATTAATAAAATAAACACTTCCTTTTTAGATGATGCTATGAAGAGGTCTTATATTAATTTAGTTAAGAAAAGATTTAACCAATTAGCTTTTATCAATTTCCAACAAAAATTCAATTAGGTTTTTATGAATTATTCCATCTCTATTAATTAATATTTTATCCATACTAATTACGTATTTTGGATAATTGTTTTTAATATTATTATATGCTCCAAATTCTCTTTGGACAATTTTTTCATCACTTAACAAATAACAGGCTTGAATATAAAATCTTTCATCTTTGTTTTCAACAATAAAATCTACTTCACCTTTATAAGTTTTACCAACATAAATTTTATAACCACGTGCAATTAGTTCATTATAAATAACTGTTTCAACTAAGGCTCCAGCTTCTTTTGAAATTTTATCTTTTTTTAAATTAAAAAAACCCAAATCTTTAACATAAACCTTTTCTTCAAAAGACAATATTTTTTTGCCTCTTATATCATATCTTGGAACTTTATCGATAATACAAGAATTAACAATATTATTAATGTATTCATACACACTAGGCGTAGAAACTTTAAAACCATTACTATTTAAAACTTTTGAAATATTTGTTCCGGATATTGTTTTTGCTGAATTAGCAATTAAAAAATCAATTACTTTTTCTAAGCTAATAACACTCTTAGTATTTGTTCTATTAATAATATCTCTTAAAACAATTGTTGAATAAATACTTTCTAACACGTTATATTTACTATCTTCAGCTATTTTACAAACAAGTGGAATTCCACCCCATTTAAAATATTCTTCTAATAACTGATCTTTTGATTTTTTACTTTTTTTATTAAATTCAAGGAATTCGCTAAATTTAAATGGCAATATATTAAAATTTACTATTCTACCACTTAACAAAGTGGCTAATTCTCCGGACAATAAAGTTGAATTAGAGCCTGTAATAAAGATGCTACAATTATTAGTGGATCTAAAAGAATTAATTACCCTTTCAAATCCTTTTACATTTTGAATTTCATCAATGAATATAAAATATTTCTTCTTGTTTATTAGCTTATCCTTGATATATTTAAAAAGCTCTACATCTTGAAGTAATTTTCTATTTTCAAAATTTTCTAGATTGATATAAATAATATTATCTTTTGATATACCTTGCTCTTTTAATTCTTCAATAATTTGCAACATTAAAACAGATTTACCCGCTCGGCGCATTCCTGTAATAACTTTTATCATTTCAGAATTGTAAAAGGGCCTAAGTCTTTTTAAATATACTTCTCTTTTTACATTATCCATTTTTCTTCCTTGCTTTATATTATACAACGTGAAGTTAATTAAGTAAATCAGAATTAAATACGTTTAATTCTATTGCAAATTATTTAATAGAATTAATTATATTTAATTCTATTGTATGTAATATCAAATTTGTATTAGGAGTTTATCTTTCTAGCTTCATCAATTAAACAAGCAATAGTAATGCTTCTTTCATGGCTCATTATTGAAGATTCTAAAGCTTTTTCTTTTAAGCATTTTATTACTTCCAAGGCTTCATATTCATATCCATTTCCTTTAAAAGGAAATTCATAAACGCTCTTTTTTTTATCATCATCATCATAATGAAAAACTTTAGTTCCATTCCAAAAAGAAGGCATTTTTATTGTTCCTTTGGTTCCATGAATATATAAATCTTGTTTTTGATCAAAATTAAAACTAAAGTGCAAATTAGCATTTCTTCCACTTCCGAAGTTAAGTATTATTGAGGAGTCTGTATCAACTTCAGCATTTCCTTTTGAAGTTAAGTGTATCATTCTTATTGGATTTTCACCAAAAAGATCGCAGGCTAATTCAAGTCCATAAATTCCTACATCAAATAGTATTCCTCCTCCTAGATTTTTTGTTAAATGCCTTATACAAGTTTTAGGATCAGCTTTAAAACAAAAACTTGATTTAATGTTTTGGATTTCTCCAATTTTACCATTTTCTACTAATTGTTTTGCCTTTTGGTAACTTGGAAGAAATTTTGTCCAAAAAGCTTCCATTAGAAAAACTTTATTATTTTCAGCTTTTTTACAAAGTCTTTTACAGGTATCAGCATCAAGTGAAAGTGGTTTTTCACAAAGAACTGATTTGTGATTATCAATAGCAAGATCAATACAAGCTTCATGAAGGCTGTTAATAGTTGAAATATAAATAACATCAACTTCAGGGTCTTTTGCTAGTTCTTCATAAGAGTTATAAACTTTTTTAATTTGGTATTTTTCTGCAAAGGCTTCGCCTTTTCCTTTCGATTTTGAAGCTACAGCATAAAGATCTGCTTCTTCTATTACTTGAAGTCCCTTTACAAAGCTGTTTGCAATGTTTCCTGATCCCATTATTCCCCACTTTATCATTAAATGCCTCCCCCAAATAACATTAGTTTCCCCTTAAGTCTAACATTGACTTTATTTGCGGTAAATAAAGAAAGCTTAAAATTATTTATAAATTACTAATTTTATATGAAGTACTCATTATTCATAGTTTCAAATGAGTATTATTTTAATCTTCTTTGAGTAATTACTCAAATACCAAAAAGAACTAGGATGTGATATGATTCAAGGTTATTTTTTTAGCAAACCCTTGCTTCTAAATGAATTTGAAGAATTCTATAAAACTTTTGACCTGGAAAAATATTTATAAACATAAGCGAAACTGCTTATATCCTAAGCTAATCTGCAAAGAATTATATCTTTTAGCATTTATAATAGAATAAAAAAGAAAAAAGAGAAAATAATTCGATGCAGAAAATAAATCAATCAAGTGTCAGTTTTTTTAAAAAGAATAAAAGTGTTTATGTTTTTGTAGCAATATCTTTATCTTGGTATTTCATATTTTGTTATGGACCGATGTATGGATTGATACTTGCTTTTAAAGATTATAACGCCTCAAAAGGAATTCTTGGAAGTGCTTTTGTGGGTTTAAAACACTATCGGAAATTATTTGAATCTGCAGAATTCTTTACAGCCTTAAAGAATACTATAGTTATCAGCTTTGGAAGGCTTTTAATTGAATTCCCAGTCCCAATAATTTTGGCACTTTTGTTAAACGAACTTCAGGATGGTAAATTCAAAAAAACTCTTCAAACTATATTTACCTTTCCCTTTTTTTTATCTTGGGTTGTAATTGCAAGTATAGTTTTGAATATGCTTGGAAGTGATGGGGTTATTAATAATATTTTACTTTTTTTTGGAAATAATAAAGAACAATTTTTGGCAAAAAAAGAATTGTTTCGTCCCCTTTTGTACATTTCTAGTATTTGGAAAACAGGAGGCTGGACAAGTATTATTTATCTAGCTGCTATTTCAGCAATACCCCCTGAATTATATGAAGCAGCATTTATTGATGGTGCAAATGGCTTTCAAAGGATGTTGTATGTAACTCTGCCTTCTTTAAAATCCGTAATTACAATTATGCTACTGCTTGCGATTGGAAATACAATGAATGCCGGATTTGATCAAATTTTCAATATGTATAATCCAACAGTAATTAATGTTTCTGACGTTTTAGATACTTATATATATAGAATTACTTTTCAGACTGCAGGAGATTTTGGTTTTAGTACAGCAGTAGGTTTGTTTAAATCGTTGGTAAATTTTATTTTATTATTTTCTTTTGATAGACTTGCAAAGATGCTTGGGGAAGAAGGATTATTCTAGGAGGAATAAGTGAAAAACACATTAAAAAAAACTAATGGCTTTAGAATAGCAATATATATTTTTCTGGCAATTGCAGGCATTATATGCATTTTCCCATTTTATAATACTTTTCTTGCATCAATTTCAACTCAAAAAGAATTTGCAAAAAATCCTTTAATGTTGTTTCCCAAAGAAGTGACTTTTAGTGCTTATGAATATTTGATTAATGTAACCAGTTTTCTTTTAGGATATAAAAACACTTTTTTTCTTTTATTATTTGGCCTTCCAATTAGTATGATTGTTTCTGTTTCTACCGGATATGCAATGTCACGTCGTAATTTTCCAGGAAAAAAAGTATATGTATTTGTTATTCTTTTTACAATGTATTTTAGTGGAGGATTAATACCACTTTATTTATTAATGAAGGCATTAAATCTGACAAATAGGTTATTAGGAATAGTTTTTCTTGGAGCTGGAAATACATTTTATTCTATATTGATACGAAATTATTTTAAAACTATCCCTATTGAACTTGAAGAATCTGCCAAAATTGATGGTGCAAATGATTTTGCAGTCTTCTTTAAAATAATCTTACCTTTAACCATTCCTATTATGGCAACAGTTCTCTTATTTTTTGCAGTTGATAAATGGAATGAATGGTTTAATGTCATGCTTATGATAAGAGATTCTTCAAAGTGGACAATACAAGTAATGTTGAGAAATATTGTATTTACCACTTTAGATGCTATGTCAACTCGAATGGTATCTGTCGAAAAAACTTATTATTCATTGAGTTTAAAAATGGCTGCAATCGTATTAACTATGACTCCGGTAATGATTGTTTATCCTTTTATGCAAAAATTTTTTATGAAAGGAATGATTGTTGGAGCAGTGAAAGGATAAAAAATAATAGAAGAAATAATTCATTTCTTTTATTTTAATAAGAAAAATAATTCAAATGTTTAAATAAACAATTGAATTATAGGAGGAAAAAATGAAGAAACAAGTAAAATTCTTGTTAGTTTTAATTGTGGTATTACTTATGGTAACTATCGTTTCTTGCAAAAAAGGTAGTCAAGAACAAGTCCTTCCTTCAGAAGGCAAGGTAATGGATAATAATGATTCAGAAAATGCATATTCAAAAAGAATAAAATTTTCTGCATCATCTATTAATCTCCCAGAGCAAGTAAGTTTTATGGATGATGCTGTTTACAAAGCATTTGATGACAAGTTTAACTTTGAATATGATCTTTTTAACATTACATGGGAAACTTGGAGTGAAAGGGATAGGTTATGGATAATTTCTGGAGATATGCCGGATATGTTATTTTGGGATTTTAATTTAAAAGATTATAATTCATTTTCTAATCAGGGATTGATAAAAGCTCTTCCAGATGATTTAGAGACAAAATATCCAAATTTAGCCAAAGAAATGGATAAAACTGGGATTGCAAATTACTTAAAGAATAAGAATGAAGATAACAAACTCTATATGATTCCAAATGTTATTTATCTTAATCCTCCAACAAAAACTACTGACATAATAATTGATCCAAAAGTAGTTTATTATAGAAAAGATTGGGCTAAAACAGTGGGAATTGAAGTTGGAGATAAAATCACCATTGAAGAACTCGCAAAATTAGCTACGGCTTTTATTGAACAAGATCCTGGAAAAAATGGGGAAGGAAAGACAATTGGTATTTCAGCTCCACCATCAAATATTGATTCTTTATTTGTAAGAAGTTTTAATACTTACTATGATACTTTTCACAAAGCAGCTTCAAATAGTTATATTTGGGGGGGGACAGAGGATTCGACCCTTCAAGGTATTAAAGAACTTAAGAAGTACTATGAATCTGGTATAATTGATTCAGATTATTATGCTTACAAAGGAAAGGAACATTATGAAAAGTTTGATAATGGCATAGCTGGGATTTTCTTTGATGGTGCTTCTGCTGCAAATGTTAATGAACGATTAAAAGCCTTTGGAACTGCTAACCCTGATTTAAATGCTTCTGATGCAATTGGATTAGTTACTGTTGTTGGTCCTGATGGAAAATATCATGGAGCCCCTGATATTTTAAATTATTGGTCAGGATTATTATTTAATCCAGATATTTCTGATGAAAAAATGGATAGAATTTTGAGTATTTTGGACTATACTTGTACTGAAGAGGGACAGAGACTTATAAATTGTGGAATTGAAGGAAAAGATTATGTGTTGAAAGACGGGAATTTAGAGATTACTAGAGATAAGGATAAAAATGGAAATTTCCTTCCAATAGCAGATTTATACCCATCAGCTGATTTCTTCTCTACTAAAGGCGTACTGCCTGATGATTGGTCTGCAAGAGATCCTTCCCTTCCTTCTGAAGCAAGAGAAGAAGCTATTAAAATGTTCCAAGTAAAAGAATTAAATATGGATTTAGTTGAACCAAATTACGAAATCAATTTATTTGATGGTGAAAAAAAGCTGAGCTTTCCATTGAGAATTGATGATATAATAACAAACATGGTTCTCTCTGATGGTAATTTGGACGAAGAGTGGAATTCATTCATTACTGAAAATAAATCAAAAATTGATGAAGTGGTAGATGAAATTAATTCCAAAATCTAATTTGGATTTGATAACAATGTTCAGGTTTTGGATAACCAAAGCCTGAACAATTTTAAAGATTTAAAATAAGGAAAAGATTTAATGTTAACAAAAGAGTTTTTGGTAAGAAGTCTTAAAGCTGAAATTTCTGATAAAATAAAAGAAGGCTATGAAATAAAAAACTTTCTTAAAGAATTAGAGAGTGAAAAAGAATTAGATTTCAATAAAATATTTGCATATGCAGAAAAGGTTGAGAATTCTAAAATTTCTTCATCTTGGCCCTATAGAGAGCCTGATGGCTACCTTGAGATTTTAAAAGAATGTTCTTGTGATATGAACTTAGAGCCTATTGGAATAATTTCAGAAGAAGAAATAAATCAGAAAGTTGAATCAGGTTTTCTTGCTTCAGTTTGTGGTTGTATTTTAGGTAAACCACTTGAAGAGGCGCCCTTTGGTACATTGTGGGATATAAAAAAAGCGGCAATAGAAGTTGGCGAGTGGCCTATAAAAGGATATTTTAGTGAAGATTTTCTTTTGGCATGGGGAAGGCGTAATGTTAGTTGGAAAGAAACTACGCGTGGTAATATTTCTTTTGTAGCTCCTGATGATGACATTACTTATTCTATTTGTGGGATGCTTTTACTTGAAAAATATGGAGTAAATTTCACTTATGAAAATATTACACAACTTTGGATTGAAAATCTTCCTATATATACTTGCTGGGGCCCGGAAAGAGCTATATTAATTAAGGCGGGATTAGCTTCCATTTTTCCAGATGTTAAAACAAACATTGAATCATTTGCAAATAGTTTTAATGGAGGTAAAGAATTATGTGGTGGGCTTATTAGGGTTGATGCCTATGGATATGCCTGTCCAGGTAATCCTATGCTTGCTGCAAAACTAGCTTATAAGGATGTTTCTTTAACGCATAGAAAAACCGGATTATATTCTGGAATGTTTGTTGCTGCTGCTATTGCGGTTGCTTTTGTTGCAAAAAGTTGGAATGAAATTTTTGAAACAGCACTAAAATATATTCCTCAGAAAAGTAGATTTTTCTTCCAAATGTCAGAGGCATTAGAACTTGTTAAAGAATCGGATTCATTTGAGAATGGCTATAAAGCTATTCATGAAAGGTTTATTGAGTATTCTGCAGGGCAGATAGTTCAAGAAATCGGAGAAATAATGAACACTTTAAAATATTCAAAAAGTGCAGAAGAAGGTATCGCTCTTCAAGTTGCTCAAGGAAACGATACTGATAGTTTTGCCTGTACTTGTGGGTCTATTTTAGGTGCATATTTTGGTAATAGTATTTCTTCTGAATGGGTAGAACCTTTTAATGATACATTACATACGACTATGGGGAGTTTTTATGAAAATAAATTATCCACAGTTGCAAAAAGAATGCAAAAACTACACTTATTAATAAAGAGGTAAAAAATGACAAAAATTCTATTGCTTCCTTTGGATGAAAGGCCATGTAATTATGATTTTCCACAACTAGTATGTCAGGAAGCGAATGATATTGAATTGATAATTCCTCCAACAGAAATTCTTGGGAATAAGAAAGAACCTGGAAATGTTCAAGCAATTGAAAAATGGTTTTTAGAAAATATTGGAAAATGTGAATATGGAATAGTTTCTATAGATATGCTTGTTTATGGTGGGATTGTCCCATCTCGTCTTCATTATCTTGATACTAGTACATGTAAAAAAAGAATTTCGGTTCTGGTAGAAGCAAAACAAAAATACCCAGCTATAAAAATTTTTGCTTATAATCTCATAATGAGGGCTCCTTCCTACAATTCTTCAGAAGAAGAACCTGACTATTATGCTAAATATGGGGAAGAATTATTTAAAATTGGAGTATTAAAAGATAAAATTATTCGTGACACAATTACTAAAGAAGAAAAAGAAGAATATATTATCAAAATAAAAGAACTACCAAAAGAGGTTATTGAGGAATTTCTACAAAGAAGAAGAGTAAATCAAAAAGTGAATACCATGTCGATGACTTTGCTTAAGAATGGAATTATTGATTTTTTGGTCATTCCTTTGGATGATTGTGGAGAATTTGGATGGGCGGCAATTGAGCAACGACAATTACGTTTCCAATGTTTGAAAGAACAACTTACAAATAAAATCTATACTTATTCAGGTGCGGATGAAGTTGGTTTAATCCTTCTTGCTAGAGCTGTTAATTTTTCAAGAGGGAAAGTTCCTGGAGTCTTTCTTAAATTTAGTTCAATCAATGGCCCTTTTATTATTCCAAAATATGAAGATAGGCCATTGGGAGAAAATTTAAAATGGTTAATTTCCGCTGCAGGTGGTTTTTCTTGTCCTTCTGTGGAAGATTCTGATTTTATACTTATGGTCAATTCACCAACTATTGGAGGAGAAAGGATGGCAGAAGCTTCTTTGGATCAATCTGATCTTGATTCTTCCTATTATAGTGAACGCTGTCTTCCTGAATTTTTTAATTTTATGCAAAAATATTCAGATAAAAAGCCTATAGCCTTAGCTGATTTGGCAATGGGAAATGGTGCAGATAAGGCACTAATGGAATTTATTAATCAAAATAATTTTCTGAATAAACTTTTTTCTTATGCAGGATGGAATACTGCAGCTAATGCTGGTGGAACATGTATTGCACATGCTATGATAAAAAATAATAAAAAAGAGAGCAAATTTGTTGAAATGCGAATTCTTGAAGATTGGATTTACATGGCAGATATAAGACAAAAAGCTTTACAGCTTGCAATAGATAATGGAGGAGATTATTTTAATTTAAATGGTCAAGAGCAAAAATTGGCAGAATATGTTACAGTGGAGCTTAAAAAAAACTTATCAATTATAAATTTTGATAACAAAGAATTGTTTGATTTTGATATCAGCTTTCCTTGGCATAGACTTTTTGAAATTAAATTTAATATTAAGTAAGGTTTATAATGAATAAAGATACACAGTTAAAAGAAATTAAAAAATTGTACGAAAAGCAATTACTTGAGGGTGAATTAGATTTCTGGATAAAATATGGCTGGGATAAGAATAATGGTGGAATCTATACCGCCTTGGATAGAGAGGGTTTAATTCTTGATACCGATAAATCTGTTTGGTTTCAAGGACGAGCTCTTTGGGTTTTCTCAGAAGCCTACAAGAAATATGGAAATTTAGAATATTTAGAATTCGCCAATTCTATTGCCAAATTTTTAACTCAAAATTGCTTTGATCAAGATGGACGAATGTTTTTCCGAGTTTCAGAAGATGGCAAACCAATTATCAAAAGAATTCGTTATTTTTTTAGTGAAGCTTTTGCAGTAATAGGTCTATCTTCCTATGCCGAAATTACCCATAATTCAATTTATAAAAAACAAGCTCTGGACCTATTTAAATTCATAAAGAAATTAAAAAATACGAAAGGATTGTTAATTCCTAAATTTCAAAGAGATTCTAAATCTTTTAGTAATCCAATGATTCTAATTAATGTACTGAGTGAATTGAGGAAATCATTTCCTGAAGAAAAGAATTGGATAAATACTGAAATTGATGAATGCCTTTCAGAAATTACTAACTTTTTTGTAAAAGATGATCTTGAAGTAGTACTTGAACAGTGTGGAATGGATGGATCCTTTCAATCAGATCATTTTGAGGGAAGACTTATCAATCCTGGTCATTCCATAGAAGGTGCTTGGTTTATTATGAATGAAGGAATGGTAAGAAATGATTCCAAAATGATTAATTTGGGCTTAAAAATTTTAAAATGGATGTGGGATAAAGGTTGGGATTATGAATACGGAGGAGGAATAATTCAATACCGTGATGCACTTGGGAAAGACCTTTCAGATTATCATCAGGATATGAAGTTTTGGTGGCCACAGTGCGAGATAGCAATAGCTGAATTGATGGCATATAAGATAACAAAAGACTCTGAACACTTTGATAAATTTCTTTTGGTAAACGAATATATTCAAAAAAGATTTGTAGATAATGAATTTGGTGAATGGTTTGGTTATTTACATAGGGATGGAACAATTGCAACAAACATTAAGGGAAATATGTATAAAGGTCCATTCCATATTCCACGTATGTATATGAAATGTATTGAATTGATAGGGTAATAAATGGATATCAGAAAAAAAATTAATAAAATAAATTATTGTTACAATTCAATAATATTAAGTGAGACTTTTCCCTTAGATTTTCATTATTTTCAAGTTTCCCGAGATTCAATTTCATCTTTACATTATCATGATATTTTTGAAGTAGGAATATGTATAAAGGGTTTCGGTATTTTTGTTCTAAATAAAGAAATATATTCTTATAAACCTGGCGATGTTTTTGTTATTGGTCCTGAAATTATGCATAGAGCACAAAGTGACTCTAAATCGGAAGATTTATGGGCCTTTCTTTCTTTTCGTCCCGAAGATTGGTCTTCTATTAAATTACCTAGAAATATGAAATTAGTCAGAAATAAATTGAATAATCCGGATATGCATTCTTTATTGATATTTATACTTGATGAATTGAAAAATAAACAATTGGGTTATGAAGGAATAATTCATGGATATCTTGAATCTTTTATAAATTTATCCAATAGAGAGTATAAAAATAGTGAAATTGGGAGAGAAGAAATTATAAGTAATAATTGTATAACTCTTGACTCCAGAGTAAGAGAAGCAATTGATATAATGATGTCATTTTCTGAGTACCAATTAAGTATTTCAGAGATTGCGAAGCGTTGTAATATTTCTGTTTCATATCTTAGAAAACTTTTTGTTGAACAAACCAATCTTTCTCCAAAATCATTTCAAATGAAAATTTACATTAAAAGAGCAATGAGCCTTCTAGTAGGCTCAAATAGAAAGATTGTTGATATTGCCTTTGATTGTGGGTTCAACAGTCTTACAAGTTTTAATAGACAATTTACTAAAGATATTGGTATGACCCCTTTTGAATGGAGGAAGAGGTCCTGCAGTTAATTAAGTTTTAAGAGTTTCTTTCTACTTTTTTTGATGAAAGGGGATAAAAATCAACAACTATTAATACTTTTATCAAGTAGGTTTTCATAAATGTATTACAATAATAAAACTAAAAAATGATTATGCTATGTTAAGCAAAAACTAATCAAAAAGTATCTTGTAAGGGAGGGTGGTTACTTCCTCCCAAAGACATTTTGATACGTTTTTCGCTATACCAATAGATATAGTCATCAATCTGGGTAAAGAAATCTTCAAGAGATACTCCAAGCCATGAACGGTTATAGAACATCTCATTCTTCATTCTGCCAAAAAAACCTCACATACAGAGTTGTCAGGCGAACTACCTTTCTTTGACATCGACTGTACTGGGCTGCAGGTGCTTCTATCTCTGTTTTAAGTTATTTTGTCGTTTTTCTCTAGATGCTACTGACAAAACAGCGTCCATTTTTTGCTTGTTTGTATATTGTACAACAGACTTTCCTGATAATATCGAATAGCTCCCGCCATCGTTTGAGCATCTTGAAAGTTGGATACTCAAGCTCTCTGGTTACTGTATACTCATCCTTGTATTTAATGTAACGCTCAAGAAAATGGCTTCACTCCCATCTTTGAAGGGGAAGAAATTTTATTAGTGTTTGAAATTATAAAAATAAAAACCTCTTTCAATTGGAATATCCAGTTAAAAAAGGTTTTTTTACTAAGTTAAAATAAATTTATTAAAATTATTTTAAAGTAAGGAATGCTTTATAACAGTCTTTTGCACTTTGAAGGTCATAACTAGAAATTATTTCCCAAGGTGCATGCATGGCTAATACGCCAACTCCACTGTCAATTACATTCATATTGTATTTTGCAAAGTACATTGCAATTGTTCCACCATAGCCGTAATCTACCTTACCAAATTCAGCTGTTTGGAAATTGACGCCAGCTTTATCGAGTAAATTCCTAATTTTAGCAAAAAACTCAGGGTTTGCATCATTACATCCGGTTTTTCCTCCATAGCCAGTGAATTTATTGAAAACAACACCATGACCGAGTTTTGCAGAATTTTTTTCTTCAAACAGACTTGAAAATAAAGGATCCAAAGCTGGGGATAAATCATTTGTGAGCATCATGCTATTTTTTAAACATCTACGAAGTATTAAAGCATCAAACTTTTCTGTGGCTGAAAGCAATTCACTAACTGCATTTTCAAAGAAATTTGAATCCATACCTGTTGCACCAACAGAACCTATTTCTTCTTTATCAATAAGAATACAAACTGAAGTTCTACCTTCTGTTTTGCCTTCAAGAAATGCATCAAGAGAAGTAAAAGTGCCACATCTATCATCATGGCCATAGCCAAGAATCATTGAACGATCAAAGCCAACATCGTGACTTTTTCCAGCAGGAACTACTTCAAGTTCAGCTGAAAGAAAATCATCTTCTTCAATGCCATATTTATCATTTAAAAGTTTAAGGATGGCTTTTTTCCCAACATTTTTCTTCTTTTCATCACTATCTTCAGCTTCTTTCTTAAAAGGAGCAAGTCCTACTAGAAGGTCAAGATCTTCTCCATGAATAAAACTTCCAGAAACTTCTTTTGCTTGTTCTTGTCCAAGGTGTGGGAGTATATCAGAAAAATAGAAAACAGGATCATCGTCATCTTCTCCAACAACTATGTTTACTGTTGTCCCATCTTTTTTGCAAACAACTCCATGTAGTGCAAGTGGAAGGGTAACCCACTGGAATTTCTTAATTCCACCATAGTAATGAGTATCTAAATAAACAAGCTCATTCTTTTCATAAAGTGGATTCTGTTTGATATCAAGTCTTGGTGAATCAACATGAGCTCCAAGAATATTCATTCCTTTCTCAAGTTCTTCTGTTCCTAAGTGGAAAAGAATAATCGATTTCCCCATTTGATTGTAATAAACTTTGTCTCCGGCTTTTAAAGGAGCCTTAATCGAGAAAATATCTTTGTATCCTTTTTCCTCAGCTAAAACAATTGTTTGATTTATACATTCACGTTCTGTTTTTCCATTGTCAATAAATTTTTTGTATCTTTTTACTAAATCTGACATAAAATCTCCCTGCAAAGTAACTAATTTTTTAAGATAACACCAAAATAGGAAAAAATAAATAGATTAATTGAAAAACCTTATGCAGTACGACCAGTAAACCTGTTAATAAAAATCAAGAATAATTCAATAAATGCTGCAGAAGTACTATTGAGATGGAATAGGGGTGAAAGACAACCAATAGGTCCATAGTTTTTTAGTCCAATTGCTGAGAAAATAGGTTTGATTAATAAAACAAAATTCTAATAGGTACTTTTGGGACTGGTTATAATTCACTTATGACTATTACAAAAAATTCCTTTTGATATAATAAAAATATTTTTAAACATAAAAAATAACAAGCAAAAACTAACCAAAAGGGTTATTATCTTGACAAACAGTAAAACCAAATTTAGATTGTATTGTATGAATGTTTGCAATTTACATAAAGCCTCAGAAGTTCTTATGCCTTTACCGGTAGAAATAAAAGATAACAATGGCTTTGTTAGGTTAATAGATAATCTAAATTATACCATTTCACCCACTTTTTCAGATTTAAATGTTTTATTACAAGAAGAATTTAAACTAAAAAAAGAAATTAATTCATTTATTAAGATTAATGTGAATAAAGATCTTAAAGAAGAAGAATATTTACTTTTGGTAAAAGAAGATGTTATTTTAATACAGGCTTCAACTAAAAAAGGTGCTTTTCACGGAATCCAAACACTTCGTCAACTTTATATATCTGGAAATGGTTTGATTCCTTGTTGTGAAATAAAGGACTTTCCTGCGTACTCTTATAGAGGGTTTATGTTGGACTGTAGTAGACATTTTGTCACAGTTAAAGAAATACTAAAACTTATTGATATTGCGTCGATACATCATCTTAACTATTTTCATTGGCATCTTACAGATGATCAAGGTTGGAGAATAGCTATTCCGGAATTTGAAAAATTAACACAAATTGGTGCTAGAAGAAAATCACTTAATTATCAAGAAGAAGTTTGGGATTATCATTTTTACAACGAATTAGAAATAAAAACAGTCATTGAATATGCTTCTAAGCGTTACATTGAGGTTATTCCTGAGATTGACTTACCAGGACATTCTGGAGCTCTTTTAACAGCCTACCCAGAGTTTGCCTGCAAAAAAGAAGGTCATTTTGTTAGGGAACAATGGGGAGTGTTTAATGAAACAATATGTATAGGAAATGAAGAATTCTATGATTTCTTTCGCAAGATTTTGGATTATATTACAAAATTATTTCCTTCTCGCTATATCCATATTGGAGGGGATGAATGTCAAATAGATTCCTGGGAAAATTGTCCGAAATGCAATAGAAAACTTAAAGAATTAGGCTTAGATTCTTTCCATGAATTTCAGACATATTTTACAACACGAATAAGTAGAATAATTGTTGATGAATATAAAAAAATTCCAATTGGCTGGGATGAAATTCTTGATTACAACATTAAATACTCCATTCCTGAAGAAATGATTGTCATGGTATGGAGAAATAATAAAGCAGTACAAAAGGCAATAAAATCAGGACACAAAATTATTAATTGTTCATTGGAAGACGGTTGTTACCTTAATTTTTATCACACTGATGCCCCAGAAGAATCAGGGAATTTAGAAGTTTCCACCATAGAAAAAGTTTCAAAATATAATCCAATAAAAGAAATAGAAAAGAAGGATAAGAATCTTGTTATTGGAGGTCAAGGGAATCTTTGGACAGAAAAAGTTTATTTTTCTAAACAATGTGAATATATGATGTATCCTAGACTTTCTATCTTAGCTGAAAAACTTTGGAACAGTCAGGATTTCAATTCCTTTGAGAAAAGAAAAGAAATCCTGATTGAAAGACTAAGAAAATTGAACATTGATTGCTATAGTGGTCCATCTAGATAAACTATTAAAAAATATTTAATTTATAATACAAGAGTGAATCCATAAGAGAAAGGTTTATGTTTTACTTGGTACTTTTCATCTACTAAAGGTCCACAACTATTACTACCAAGACCTGTAAGAGAATAATCTAAATTTAAAGTATAATAATCATCTTCAATTAATTCATTAGTATGTTTTGCCTTATCAATGGTTTTTCTATTATATGGCCAGATACTGAAATTTATTCCTTCATTTGAATAAATGGTAATAGACGGTAGGTTTCCTGACAAGGTCATTTCTTTGGTGTCCATATGATTACCATTATCTTGAGGATAAATATAAGGAGTAAACAAAGAATCGATTTGTCTTTGATATCTCATAATCAAAGAAGAAGACTTGCTGTCTTGGTAAGATTCTCCTTCTCCTCTTCCATACCACTTAATTTGTGAAAATTTTTTTGAAATTCCCATAGAAGATCCTATTTTTGGTAAAAATGGTTCAAATTTTCCAAAAGGTTCTCCCTTTAAAGAAACATTAATTTCACCATTTTGTTTTACTTTATAGGTATATTCACAATTAAACCCAAAAGAAAATACTGGAGGAGCAATTATGCTTTTAACTAAAAATGTAAACTCATTATCATTGTAATTAAATACAACGTCTTTTACATGTTCTTGAAGGATATCTAAATATTTATCTTCCCAATTTTCCTTATAATAAAGGGCATGATTATCTATTACAGGGCGGTAGAATTCAAGATTAAGTGGTTTTAACAGCAAATCTTGACCGTCTTTTTTGATTGAGATTAGCTTTCCTTCTACTTTATTAAAAATAATTTCAACATTCTTCTTTTGAATTTTTAACAAAAAATCTTCTTCATCAACAATTAAGTTTTGGGTAATTTCTGAAGAGTTTTTAAACTTATAACCTTTCTTTAATTCAAATTGATAAGAACCAATATTGAAACCAGAAGGAAGAGAATTTGCCCATTTATTATGATAAACAAAGAAATTTAAGTGGTAATCTGCATTTTCTTTACATTCAAAACTTCCTAGGGAAAGCAAAGTTGATTGGCCTGGTTTTATTTGATTATCAAAGCTAATCTTTTTTTCCTTTATTACAAAACCATTCTCAGTAACTGTGTATTTAATGCCTATGTGAGAAAGATTAATCATATTATATGCATTAGTAACAAAGTAAGATTCTTTCTTTTTTACTATTTTTACTGGACAAATTACTTGTTTGTATTCAATTAAACCTGGACTTGGAGTTAAATCTGGAAAAACCAAACCATCAATACAGAAGTTTTTGTTATTTGGATAATCATCAAA
>JBAYZQ010000027.1:0-18246 GCA_041672385.1 Sphaerochaetaceae bacterium
ACAGCACCAAAAGCAGAGGCTGAAGAAGTTCCAAGAACATTTGGAGAAGCCATGGGGTTCTGAAAAACTCCTTGATAAACACATCCTGAAATCGATAAGCCCATCCCAACTAAAACTGCAATCAGTATTCTAGGAAGTCTTATTCCAAACAAAACCAATTCGACCTCTAGTTTCCAATCCTGTTTTATATTAATGATTTTAGAAAGTAAAATTTTGATAATAGTACCTATGCTGATTTTATAACGACCTAGTCCAAAAGAAAAAATCATTGTAAACAGTAAGACAATTATCAAAGAAAGGATAATAATAGAAAATGTTGCCTTAGATTCTTTTTCCACAAATATCTCCAAATATTAAGTCTTCCGTAGAAAAAGAAATAAAACCGTACGCAGAAAAACACCAGTAAAAATACAGGTGATTTTTCCTCCTTTTCAAACACGGAAGGCTTTACCGTTTTCAGTAAAACCCTAAAAACCCATAAAATGGATTTCGGTCTAAAAACCTTAGACTACCCTTAGGTTCAAAGACTCGGAGTCAAAAATCATTATATTATGTGAGATTTTTAAAAGCAAGTATAAATTTTAGTAAAATTACTTACATTCTCTAATCCAACCCTCAGGAGCTTCTATCTCCTGCATTTGAATACTTGTTAAAGTATCAAATAATTTTTGGGTTATTGGACCAGGATTCTCCATACCATTTGGGAAGTAAATGTCGTTGTCTTTAGAGTGAACCATTCCAACAGGACTAATAACAGCTGCTGTTCCACAAAGGGCGCACTCTGCAAAATCTTTAACTTCTTCGAAAGCTACAGGCCTTTCTTCAATTTCCAAATTTAACAAATCGCGAGCTACTGTAATCAACGAAGATCGGGTAATTGATGGAAGAATTGTATCACTTTTTGGAGTTACAACAGAACCTTCTTTCGTTACAAACAAAAAGTTAGCCCCACCAGTTTCTTCAACAAAAGTACGAGTTTTAGAATCAAGATACATGTTTTCATCATATCCAAGGCTATGAGCCAACTGACCTGCATACATGCTCATTGCATAGTTTAGTCCAGCTTTAACATTTCCAGTTCCACAAGGTGCAGCTCTATCATAATCACTTACCATTAATTTAATTGGTTTCAAGCCACCCTTGAAATAGGATCCAACTATTGTTCCAAACAATCTAAAGGTAAACTCCGAAGAGGGAATTACTCCAATAACAGGGGAAGATCCATAAATAAAAGGCCTTAAATATAAAGAAGCACCAGTCCCATAAGGTGGGACAAAATCAGCATTAGCTTTTACAACTTCATCTACAGCTTTTAAAAATAATGTTTCAGGAAGTGGTGGTATGCAAAGTCTTTTACAGGTATTAATCATACGCTTGGCATTCATTTCTGGTCGAAAGGTTACAAGTTTACCAGATTTAGATCTTTTAGCTTTCAAGCCTTCAAAACAAGTTTGTGCATATTGAAAAACACCAGCACACTCATTAAGAACAATGTTTGAATCACTAGTCAGTTCACCTTCACTCCAAACACCATTCTTGCAAACGGCTACAAATCTTTTTTCAATAGGTTTGTAAGAAAAGCCAATATTCTTCCAATCAATTACTTTGCTCATATTTATCCTCTTTATTCCTGTTATTCATATTTTGCATATTTATACATTTTTTAAACATTATTCTAATAACTTGCTTAATTAGTGTCAATAAAAAAACAGAAAATAATTGCCTTTACGTCAAATAAAAGCTATTTATAAGGTTTTAAGTATAATCAATTGCTAAAATTATATAAGTTAAAAATAAAAAACTAATTTAAAAAAAATACTAATTGTAAAATTTTTTAACTTAAGCTAAATATTTTGAATTCTGAAAATTATGGACCCAATCGCTTTTTCTGTAATAGATTATAAAAATAATAGTACTCAAACACCAAGTAATTGGATAAGCCCAGAAAACAACATTAATTTCGAAAATATAATGAGTAATTATTTTAATATAACTAACACGAATTACACACCAACATAAAAGCATAACCATCATTGGAACAATAGGTTTTCCTGCACCTCTTAAAATTGCCGCTATACAATGAGAACAAGCCAAGAAACAATAGAAAAATGCTACTATCCTAGCTTTTTGGGTACCAACCGCAATTACACCTGGATCTTGATTGAAAAGAGCAATCAATTTTGGAGCTAACAAAAAGTTGAGAATTCCAATTAACTCTGCTAAAATAACGACGGTAATAATTCCAAATTTGGCTCCTTTCTTAGCACGATCAAATTCTCTAGCCCCTAAATTTTGGCCTATAAAAGTAGTCATAGCAAGAACGAAACTTGTAATCGGAATGAAAACAAAACCCTCAATTCTACTGCTTGCTCCAGCTCCGGCTATAGCAACAGTATCAAAAACATTAATACTTGCTTGAACAAAAACATTAGCCAAAGCTATTACAGAGTTTTGTATACCACTTGGAATTCCAAGATATAAAATCTGTTTTAATAATAATGGGTCGATTTTTAATTTTTTGATTTGAAGTCGATAAACATCATCAACTCTAAGTAATCTTATCAAAGCTAGTATTACACTTACAGCCTGTGAAATTACAGTTGCTATTGCCGCTCCAGCAATTCCCCAGTTAAAAGAAACTACAAAGAGAAGGTCCAAAACAACATTTAAAACTGAAGATACCATTAAATAGTACAAAGGATGACGAGAATCACCAACAGCTTGGAAAATTCCACTTAAGGTGTTGTACAAAACAATAAAAATTATACCTTGAAAGAAAATTTTAAAATAAATCAGTGAAAGATCCATTACATCATCTGGAGTATGAATCCAAACCAGAATATATGGAGAAAGGAAGGAGCCTAAAACAAGCATCACTACTCCGCAAATAATTCCAAAAAGTACCGAAGTATGAACTGCTAAAGAAACTTTTTTTTCATCTCCAGCTCCATACAGTTTTGAAATTACAACTCCTGCACCTACAAAAATACCTCCAAAGAGACCAACCAGCAAGAATATTACCGGTCCTGAAGCACTGACAGCTGCAAGAGCTTCTTTTCCTACAAAATTACCTAATATCAAAGAATCAACGATATGATAAAGTTGTTGAAAAAGGTTACCCCAGAAAACCGGTAAAGCAAATTTAATGATTTTCTTACTTATAGACCCTTCTGTTAATAGCATTCACATCTCCAATGTTTTTATGGTTTAACATTAAAGATGAATAACCTCAATAGTTTTGTTTCAAATAAAATAAAAGGTTATAAGAATCCTAAATTCGTCAAAGTTCATTTAACCGATAAGCTATAATAAATATCTTTTTCAAAGGATATTGTAATAACAGGTTCACTTCCATCGGGATTGGTAGAAAACTTTAAGTTATACTTATTTCCATCAGAAAGTAAGATTTCTCCTTCATTACCAACAACACTTATTTGTGCATTTTCAACACAACAACCATCACTATCAATAAACTTCACTGACAACTTGTCGATATTAATGAAATCACTACCAATTTCTAAATTCAACGGTTCAAAATAAAAGGTTGGAATACCATTATTTCCTGCAGCAATTTGAGGTTCCCAAGTTGATGATAGCATCAAATTTTCCCAGAAATAAGTTTGCTCCGAAATTTCACTTTGATCCAATCCTTTATTTCCAGGATTTAAATTACATGACAAACAAGTTAATAGTCCCGTCAAAATAAACGCCACAGAAATAAACATTACAATAAATCCTAGCCTAAGTTTCTTTTTTTCTTCGGCTCTTTGTTTACTTTCTTCTTTCATAAAAAAGCTCCTTAATAAATATTGTCCGGCCTGACTTTTTTATTTTAGTCTAGTTAGACTATTTCTCAAGCTTGATAAAATTAAAGAGCACCAAATTGACAATTACACCGGCAAAAGTAAAAAGCTACTAACCTCTTTTCCTAACTTCATGAGAACTTCACAAATTAAAAGTTGACGGCGCAAGGAATGTGACTTATATTTTAGTTAAGGTAAGGTTTAATGATTAAAAAAGAAATTATTCCCAACACCACTCTTGACAGTATCGGTGTAGATACTGACTGGGAAGAGAAGGTTCAATTATTTGTAGAGAATATGTATCTTTACAAATCCGCAATTCAACAAATAAATACAAAATTGGAAATTTTGGACAATGACTTTAAAGTCAAGAATGATTATAACCCAATTCACCATATAGAAAGCAGAATAAAAACTCCTGAAAGTATAATTCAAAAAGCACTTAGAAAAAATTTGTCATTTTCAGATAGTTGGAAAGACAATATTACAGATATTGCCGGAATCAGAGTTATCTGCAACTACAAGGAAGACGTATACTCAATTTCAAAGCAACTTCTTAAACAAGAAGATATTACTTTATTAAAAGAAAAAGATTATATACTTCATCCAAAGGAAAGTGGTTATAAGGCTTTGCATTTGATTATTGAAACTCCTGTGTATTTAACAAATTCTGTTGAACACGTCCCAGTTGAAATTCAAATTCGTACTATTGCCATGGATACTTGGGCAAGCTTGGAACACGAGTTAAAATACAAAAATAAAAATGGGTTGGATGAGAAAACAATAAAAAAGTTAAAAAGATGTGCAACAAAACTTTCTGAAATCGATCAAGAACTTCAAGATATTCATAATGAGCAGTTTTTATCACAGGAAAGCTCAACTAAATCATACTCTGTAAATACATTATTGCTGGAATTGTTATAGCACTAAAAATGGTGGTTAAACACACAATACTTGAAGCATAAGCTGTATCTTTGTCAAAAATCTCTGAAAACATTGGGCCTGTAGCAGCCGCTGGGCATAAAGCTGCAATATACATGACTAATAGAATATCTTGATTTACCAAGCCTCTTAAAGGTATGCAGATAATAATATAAATTACAGGAACAGCAATAAGTCTATAAAAAGAAATAAGGAATACTCTTTTGTTTTTAAAAAGATCAGCAAAAGAAGCTTGGCCTAAACTACATCCAATAATTATCATGGCCAGAGGTACATAAGAATTTGAAACACTTTGCAGTGGAGACAACAATATTTTTGGAAGTTTTATTTGAAAAATAAAAAAAAGAAAGCCTAAAAAAACAGCTATTAGACAAGGATTTATAAAAGCCTTAAAAAATTGTTTCTTACCAAACTTTCCCGAAAAAATTGAAATTCCATAAGTCCACAAAACTAAATTAAATATTGTTATAAAAGAGGTAACATAGAGAATTCCATAATCACCAAACAAAGCTGCTGCTAAAGGAATTCCCACAAATCCACAATTAGTAAAAACAACCTCAATTTCTTCAATTTCAAAATTTTTTCCATGTTTTTTTACAATTGTAAAATATACAAAAATAAACGATACAACAAAAATCAAAATTGAAAGTAAAAAACAAACCCCTAAATCACTTAACAACTGCATAGAAAAGGGTTTTTGATAGGAAACAAAAAGCACAACGGGAGTAAAAATATATAGAATCATCTTTGAAAGAAGTTTATTACCTTCTTTTGTAATTATTTTAGTTTTAAAACCTATAAAACCCACAGCCATCATTACTATAAGTTGTATGATTTGAAAACCAGTAATTTGTGCAACTTCCATCTAAAAAATAACCTCGTTGATAATAAAAGGAATCAGATAATTTAGCTTAAAGAGAAATGATTAAGTCCTTCTAAAAAATATGATTGAACTCTATCAAAATTATGAAAATAATACAATTGTTATTAAAAAATAAAAAAAATGCGGGAAGGGGGACTTGAACCCCCATGCCTAGGGCACTAGATCCTAAGTCTAGCGTGTCTGCCAATTTCACCATTCCCGCAAAAAAATGCCTTCTATTGGAAGGCATCTATTGAGCTGCAAAGGATTCGAACCTTTGACCCACAGATTAAGAGTCTGTTGCTCTACCAACTGAGCTAGCAGCCCAAATATTGAAATACTTAGATGTGTATGCGCCCGACAGGACTCGAACCTGCAACCTATGGATTCGAAGTCCAGCACTCTATCCAGTTGAGCTACAAGCGCAATCCAAATCTAGGGTGGAAGACGGGGCTCGAACCCGCAACAACCAGATCCACAATCTGGTGCTCTACCATTGAACTACTTCCACCATGAAGCTTTATCAAAAACATCAGTATGTTTCAACGTTGCTTAATATGAACGAAAGTTTGAAATTTGTCAACACTTATCAAATAAATTAGAGACAAAATTCATTTTTCCTTTAACTTAGAAGGATATTAACAAAAGCTATTCTATGATTCCAAATCAAGACTTTGTCTGCTAACAATTCCACCAAATCTTTTATCAACCCTTCTTCAGAACAATCAAAGATATTTTTTTCTTCTATAATTGGATAATAGGATTTTATCACCCATCTTTTAATATCTTCTTCACTAGCGTAACGTTTTTCTTTGTAGGACTTTAGTTTTAGATCAAAACTAATTCCACTTTTATTTGCTGCAAGAATAGATAAAGTATCCTTCATATCCTCTGCGTCCCACTTTAAAATACTGTTCTTTTGATTTTCCTTATTATAAATAAAACTCTCAGCTTTCTTAAGGGCTTTTTTTAAATCTAAGGTTTCTACTAAATCTGAAAGTCTTGTTCCTTCTTGAGCAATAGTATCCACTAGAAGAAGCTGAGAATTCTTACCCATTAGTAAAATTAAATTCTCCAACTTTTTAGGATCCTCAAAAAAGCTTGAAAAGGAATTTCTTACAATAATTCTTTCAAAACGTAAATCTTCATCTAATTCATTTAAATCCTTGATTATCTTAATTTTATCAATTTCTTCCAAATTTCCATTGTAGTGTTGAAGGTGTTCAAATTGCTCTTTGGTATTTACTTGAGCTACAACTAAACCTTCCGGGGTTCTTCTATAGGAGGCAAAAACAAAAAGACCAAAACCTGCATTTAAAACTAGGACTCTATCGTTTCTAGAAAATTGCAAAATGGAAAAAACTTCATTCCTTAATTCTTCCAGCAACTCACTGCGTTCGGTCACAGTTCGATTAATCCAAGCCATTCGGGTATTATCATCAAAAGAAAAGGTCAAATTTTCTACAAAGTTATCTTGGTTATTAGCTTCAAGTTGTATTTCCCTTTTTTTGGAAACTTCCTCACTAATTTTCCTTTCAAATCCTGTAGAACCACAATTATAGAATATTTTACCTTGAAGAGAATTGGGGAGGTACTGTTGAGCCACCCAATGATCCTTGTAGGCATGGGGATACATATAGCCTTTTCCATGGCCAAAACTCTTTGCATCACGACTTGCATCTCTAAGATGATTTGGAACTTCAGCTAAAGCATCCTCTTCCACAGTTTTCAAAGCATCAAAGAAACCTAAAGTACTATTACTTTTTGGAGCAACTGCAAGATACAAAGCCGCATGGGCTAAATGGAATCTTCCTTCTGGAAGTCCTATCATATTGAAAGCATTTGCATCACTGGTTACCACAACTATTGCCTGAGGATCTGCTAAACCGACATCTTCGGTTGCACTTATCATCATTCGGCGAAATATAAATTTAGGGTCTTCACCTGCATGAACCATTTTAGCCAACCAGTATAAAGCAGCATCTGGGTCGCTTCCTCTGATTGATTTTATAAAAGCACTGATTACGTCAAAATGGTAATCACCTTCCTTATCATAAAGGACAGCTTTTTGCTGTATAGATTGCTCCGCAGTGTCCTTATCAATATATATATAGGGCTTTTTGTCAGGTCTTTCTTTTTTGTCTGAAGTCTCAATTGCTAATTCTAAAGCATTTAACAAACTTCGAGCATCTCCACTTGCTACTTCAACTAAATGTTCCAGACTATTCTCTTCAAACTCTATTTCATACTTTCCATAACCCCGATTTTCATCTTTTATTGCCTGAAAAGCAATTTTATAAAGATCCTCTTTTGTAAGACTTTTTAATTGAAAAATCCTAGACCGGCTAACTAGAGCTGCATTAACTTCAAAAAAAGGGTTTTCGGTGGTAGCTCCTATCAAAATAAAAGTCCCATTTTCAACCCAAGGAAGAAGAGCATCCTGCTGACTTTTATTCCAACGATGAACTTCATCAACAAAAAGTATAGTTCTTATCCCATAAAGATCTAATCTTTCCTTGGCTTTATCAATTTCTTGACGAAGAATTGGAACTCCGCTTAAGACAGCATTAATGGAAGCAAAATGACTTTTAGTTGTATTTGCAATTACTCGAGCAAGAGCAGTTTTTCCTGTTCCTGGAGGTCCATAGAAAATAACTGAAGAAAGGCGGTCTGCTTGAATAGCCCTCCGCAATAACCGCCCTTGCCCAACAATATGAGATTGACCAATATATTCATCAAGATTTCTAGGACTCATCCTATAAGCAAGAGGTTGGTTCTTTAAGTCTTTCTTACTAGCATTTTCAAATAAATTTGACATAAATTTAGTCTAACACTTAATTCTTGCTTCCTCTACCAAAAATCCTTAAAAGAAATAAAAATAAATTAATGAAATCAAGGTACAAGGTCAAAGCACCATAAATTGAAAGCTTTATGTAATTCTCTTCACCTATTCCATCAATATTATTACCAATTCGTAAAAGTTTTTGTGTATCATAAGCAGTCAATCCTAAGAACAAGACAACTCCAATGTAACTAATCATATAATAAAAAGCAGAAGATTTTAAGAAAATATTTAGAACAGAGGCAATTATTATTCCCCATAGTCCCATTACAAGATAACTTCGCCAGCTACTTAAATCTTTTTTTGTAGTCATTGCATATAAACTCATGCCACCAAACATAAGTGCGGCTGAGAAAAAAGCATTTGTTATGCTTGCTCGTGTATAAACAATAAAAATACTTGAAAGTGTTACACCAGTTAAAACAGAATAAAGAGCAAAAGTAGCAATACAGGCTGTAACACTCATGTGTTGGAGCCTAGAGCTTAAAAAGATAACACAAGCAAATTGTGCAATAATCAACAATATTAAAACTACACTATTTGAAAAAAAGAACTGTAACAGTTGAGTATTATGAGCCACTGAATAAGAAACAGTTGCAGTTAGAACAAGTGCTAAACTCATCCAAAGATAAATATTTCTTAAAAGACTGTTAGTCCTCTGTTTTGATTTTGTATATACATTTTGTTGTGGATATTCCATAATTCCTCCTAAAACTTAAAAGTTTATATACTAATTTACGTACTTACAAATTTAAAGTCAATAATAATTTTTTTTCACTTATTAAACTACATAAATATTCACATTTAGACTCTACTTTTTATCCATCTCATCTGTTTATAATAGTAATACCGAAAAAAAACTTCAGTTGAATCTCCAAGCAAAAAAACAAACCAAAGAACACTAACTGGAAGCTTAAAGAAATATACAATTACACAGAAAGGAAGCATAAAAACAAATTGACTAATTAACAAGGAATACATAATTGGCTTTAAAAATCCGCTTCCAGTAAAAGCAGCACTATAACCAGTTCCCCAAGCAGTAACTAAAATACTAAGACTAAAAAGTTTTATTAAAAGGATATCAGAAGCAAGTATTTCTTGACCTGGAATAAATATACTTAGAATTTGACGAGAAAATATAAACATTATTAAAGAGAAAAAAGCACAAAAACCAAGACAAAACAATCGTCCAATTTTTACGCAATCTACACTCCTTTCTTCATCTCCAGATCCTAAGCAATGCCCAATTATTATTCCGCTACCTGATTGAAATCCAACTTGGGGCATCATGGCAAAACCATAAATTCTCAAGGAAACTCCAACAATAGCCAAAGCTGCGGTTCCATAATTTGCTAAAATTTTCATAAAAACAAAATTAAAAATATTCCTTAAACAAAGGTTTAAACCAAAAGGAAGTCCCACCAGTAGTAGCTTTCTATCAATTTCCCAGTTAATAGAAAATAGTTTTTGCCATTTTATTTTTATTGGGGCCTTACCTGCTAGAAGTAGAGTTAAACCAACAACAAATGAAAAAGAAATGGAAATAACTGTAGCCCAAGCAGCTCCTTTCATTCCAAGTCCAAAGCCTTTTAAGCCAATAAGAGGTATTTTATCAAACATTAAAACCGGATCTAAAACAACATTAATCAGAGCACTTATGATAAGTATTTTCATTGGAGTTTTTGTATCTCCAGTACATCTGAAAATGGTATTAACACTGTAAGAACTAAAAAAGATTGGAATAAAAAGGACTCTTATATACCCATAATCTAGTCCAAAAGAAACCACTTGAGGATCATTACTAAACCAGTTAAAAACTGGTTTCAAGGTAAAAAACATTAAAACTGAACCTATAATTGCTAGAAGAAATTTTAAAATCAAAGTCTGTTCACAAACCAAGGTAGTTTTATTCTTGTTACCTGAACCAAAATATTGGCTAATCATTGAAACACTTGAGCTACCTATTATTTCATTAAAAACCTCAACAAACCAAAAATATGTTAAAAAAAGTGTAATTGAAGCCACAGCAGAAGGAGAAATCTGTCCAATAAATATCATATCTACAATATCATAAAAAGCCTGGAAAGAAAAACTTAGCATTGTAGGCATTGCCATTTTCATTATAACCTTTTTCAAAGGTCCTTTTAATAATTCATTTTCATTATCCATAGAGCCATACTTTAGTCACCTTTATCTCTTTATTCAACATTTTCTTATTCAATTTTAATTATATTATTTTAAATTCCTCTTACCTCTGATATAATAAGATAATGAAACCTAGAAAATTTGTTTTTATTGTTTTGATAATCTTTATAATTTTTCTAACATCCTGCGTATCTACAAAAGGCACCAGTTTAGAAGACACCCTCAAAGCAATCAATATACTTAAAGACTTAACAGTAAACCAAGCCTATTCGACACTGATGAATTCTACCTTGGATGGACTTACCTTTTATCCTTCAACAAACCCTATTCTTTTTTCTCAGGAATCAGAAATTCCAGGACTTGATTATATGCTTAATGAATGGGACAGTAATGCAAGACAATATCTTAAAGATAATTTAGATAGCATTCTAAGCACCATTGGAGGTTATTTCAAGGAACTAAAAATTGAGAATCCAACCGCCCTTACAGTTGAAAATTCAACTCTAACAATTACCTCCTTGCTTCAACAACAATATAATAGCGAAATAGAAACTTTAATCTATAATACTCTTACTCAAACAATGGATTTAACTTCCTATACACGAATAAAAAAACAATATAATGCTTATTTAGAAACCAAAGCTTTCATAAAATCTACCACTTTTGAGCAATATGACTACAATATCATAGACTTCCTTACTCCTATGTTGACTTCTAATATTTATAAAGCTTTAAAGGAAGCAGAAAATTATTGTAGAACAACTCCTCTTCCTTATTTAGATGAAACCTATGTGAAAGTATTTCATTTAGAAAACCAGTTATACTAAAATTCTCTTCTATATTTTACCTGACCACTTTCAAGTGCATTTCTTAGACCTTCAAAATCTAAGGTTTTAACATCTAAACTACAATATCGTCTTCCTACTTGGTTAAGCATATGTGCATCACTTCCTTGAATTATTGTATTTTCATAAGTTTCATATTCACAGGGTATTTTTAAGCATTCAACTGCTGTATAGCTTAAATTGGGTAGAAATCCTAACGAAGAAATAACACTGTTAGCAAAGCGATCAATATGGGCGGGGATAACTATTCCTGATCTAGAATTGACTTCTTCAATCAAATCATCAAAGCCTATTCCACAAGTTCCAATCAAATTCCATTTGAAAGTCCCTGTATTTTCTTCTTCTTCATTAATTATTAATTGATTACCAAACATTCTAGGAAGGTTTAAAATCGGTGGAAGAAGTCGTTCAATAAAAGAACTAAAATCCATTGCTTCTTTTAAATCTTTAAAAAAACAAAGTACGTGAACATCTTCTACTGTGTTAACCTCTATTCCAAGAACTGGAATAATATTGCAAATTTTACACACCTTTTCAAAGGCTGGAAGATTTCTACCACAATTATGGTCTGTAAGTCCTAAGAACTTAATGCCCTTTTCCATTGCTTCAAAAGCCAACATTCCAGGAGTCATTTCATCATCACCACAGGGTGAAAGACAAGAATGGTTATGTAAATCAACCTTTACAAACATTATTTTAAGCCAAGAAGTCCAGCAATTTTCCAAGAAGCAGAAAATTGATTATCCTTGGTTTCTATAATTGTTACACCTTCATCTTTAGCAGCCTTTCGCATATCTTCAGGGCTTGTCCTTCCATTACATAATACGACAGCTCTTATTCCTACTAAAGATGCTACTGCAATAGTATTCTTATGAGCCTGAATTGTTATAAGAACACTACCTTCCTCCGCATTCCCCATTACATCACTTAAAAGGTCTCCTGTATAGCAATTAGTTACTTCATCTTCTGCATTTCCCAGGAGGGCACATTTATAGCCTTTTAATTCACACAACCCCTCTACTGTCAACAATTTAAACCTCCTTGTCTAATTGTTTAGTCAACTTTATTGTTGAAATAACACAAGTTCCTTCTCTACTACTAGTTATTGAAAAATCATCACTTACACTTTGAACATTTGGAAGCCCCATACCAGCTCCAAATCCTAAAGATCTAATCCATTCATCAGCTGTTGACCAACCTTTTTGCAAGGCAAGATTTATATCTTTTATGCCAGGCCCACAGTCATTGGCCGTAATAACAAGTTCCTCAGGACTAAATTCAGCAATAATCTCACCACCTTCAGAGTGAACAACAATATTCATTTCTAATTCATAACAAGCAATGGCTGCTCTTCTTATTATTTTCGCAGGAAAACCTGATTTTTTCAAGAATTTTTTTACTTGAGTTGAAGCATATCCAGCTTCTTCAAAATCATGCTTTTTTACAGTAAAACTTTGTACCTGATTTATTATTTTTTTATCAACATTAAATGCTTGCTCTTTTTCTAGATTGGCGACAGCTTTATTCAATTCCATAAGTAAAGAATTGGTAATATCTCTATTGGTAATCATTCCCACTAGTTCTTTGTTTTTATTAAGAACTGGAAATCTATGAAATTTAAACCTATCAAAATAAGAAATAGCAAAACTTATGGGCATATCATCTTCAAGTACAATCAAATTTTTTGTCATATGCTTAGAAGCAATATCCTCAATATAACCAAAGTCCAAAGCTTGAATAATATCATCTACACTGATTATCCCAAGAAGATGTTTTCCATTCACGATTGGAATTCCAGTGAGCAATTTTTCTTTCATTAAATTCTGAATTTGTCTTAAAGAGGTATTTTCGTCGACAGTTATAAGATTTTTAGTCATAGCATCTTTAATCTTTATTTGATAGATAAGCTCCAACACTACAGCAGGAGAATTATAAGTGTTTATAGGTATTGTTTGCATGAACTTATTATAACATAATCCAAAAGAAATTATATAGTCAAAAAATAAAATTTAGTTTATAGTTTAAGAATGGATATACAAATCATTAAGGAAACTACAGATTTTCTTGTAGTTTTCAAGCCCTCTGAACTTCCTACCGTTCCCTTGAAAACAAAAAGTAAAACTACTTTACTTGAATTAGTTGCAAAAGATAATCCTGAGATATTAAATGTCAAAGGTTTTCATCCTTGGGAAGGTGGAGTTCTTCACCGGTTGGATACTGCAACTCAAGGACTTGTTTTAATTGCAAAGACACAAGCTTTTTTTGATTTCATAAAACATCAACAACATGAAGGAAAATTCTTTAAAGAATATTATGCAAAACTATCTTCCCTTGGACACAGTGAAAACTCTTGGCCTGAATGTCCTTATAGTCTTAAAGAAGGAAAAATCTGTATTTCAAGTTATTTTAGAGCTTTTGGAAAAAATCGATCGGAGGTTAGACCTGCATTAGCTTCAACAGAAAAAAATGCAACCCAAAACACTTATGATACTATGATAAAATCGATTTCAGAAGATGAGGTACTTTGTCAAATTTCAAAGGGCTTTAGGCACCAAATTCGATGTCATTTAGCTTGGATGGGTCATCCAATAAAAGGAGACCTTCTTTACAGCGAAAAACAAGAATCTCCTTTGACAACTTTGAATTTTTCCTGTAGCAAACTTTTTATCCCAGAATATGGCCCCGTTTCAATTGATTTTCCAACTTTTGACTAAACTATTTTTCTTCTTCAAAATCCTGAATGTCTACTCCACCATTAGTTAAGCCTTCTCCTGGAGGGGTTGTTACAATTTCTATTTTTCTTTCAATTCGATCAAGTTCTTTGCCAACTTCTTTAGATAGTTTCATTCCTTCTTCAAAGAGTTTTACAGAATCTTTCAAACTTGTACTCTGATTTTTCAAAATATCGTTGATTTCTTCCATTCTTTTCATTTTATCTTCAAATTCCATTATTCAACTCCCTTACAAACAGCCTTAATTCGGCCTTTCGCAAACTGAATTTCAAATCCAGCTCCTTTTGATAGCATTTTTGAATTACTAATTACATTTTTATTTTCATCCGTAACAATACTAAAGCCTCTGTCAAGAATTTTTTGTGGGGAAAGGGCTTCAAGTTCTGTTTTGATTCTGCTGAAAGAGGCTTTTTGTAAATCAAATCGCCTAAGAACCAAAGTTCTCCAACTCTCAATATAACTTTCATTTCTCATTCTAGCATTTGACAAGCGATTATCTACAATATAATGAGAAAAAGAAATATTGCAATTAGAAAATCTAAGTTTTTCTTCCATAAGCTTAGAATTAATTGAAGAAATAATTGCTTTTGTTAATTTCAAAGCTTTATCCTTTTCTTCAATGCTTTCTCGACAAACCATTTCAGCTGCTGCCGATGGTGTTGGGGCCCTCAAATCAGCTACATAATCTGACAAAGCCCAGTCAATTTCATGTCCTACTGCACTGATAATCGGAATTTCACTTTCACTAATCGCTCGAACCACATTATCTTCGCTAAAAGAAAGTAAGTCTTCAAGACTACCTCCTCCACGTCCAACAATTATAACATCACCAAGAAGAAATTCATTTGCCTCTTGAATTCTAAAAACAATTTCTTTAGAAGAATTGTTTCCCTGAACAGCAGCCGGAAGTACAAGCAAATCAATTCCAGCATTCCTTCTTTTTAGAACGTTCATAATGTCATGAAGAGCTGCCCCTGTTCCACTGGTAATAATTACAATTTTCTTTGGTCTTGAAGGAATTGCTTTCTTTCTATTCTCATCAAATAATCCTTCTTTTTCATATTCCCTCTTCCGCTTCTCAAGCATTGCAAGAATATCTCCAATTCCGCAAAGCTTTAAGCTTGAGCAAACAATTTGATAGGTTCCTCTAGCTTCATAAACTGAAACATTCCCATGAACAACAACCTTATCACCATTTTTTGGAACAAAATCCAGTCCAAAGGCTTTTGTACGCCAAAGCACACAACTTATACAGGCATTTTCATCCTTCAAAGTGAAGTATATATGACCACTAGTAGCTTTTTTAAATCCTGAAATCTCCCCAGTAACTGTCAAGTTTACAAAACAACTTTCAAGAGTATTTTTTATAATGGAAGTAATTTGTGAAACGCTTACAGTTCCCATTTCTTTTCCTAAATCCGCTGGGTTGATATCATTCATTAGAAGCCTCCTTCCTTGTAATTTTTATTATATTTATTGAAAGAGCCAATAAAAAGCCAATAACAAAAGTCAAAAATAAAAATATTAGTGAAGAAATTAAGTTTAAAGATTTTAAGGCAGTCATGACTAAGATAGCAAAAACAATAGAGGATTCCAAAATACATATGTAATCAAAAACAAATTTCTCTAAAAGAGAAAAAACCAGTGTTGGTAAACCAAAATAAAGAAGCATACTCTTATTATCCAAGGGACCGTTTAATAAAATAAAAATAAGCATAATTAAAAAACAAGATAAAAATAAAGAATAAATCTTAAAACTAAGAGAACCTCGCTTAAAGACAAACAGTGATAACAATATCAAAACAAAAGAACTTAAAACTCCTGCTAAGTAAGGAATATCAATTCCCTGTACAGGACTAAATAAAAGCTTAAAGTAATTTTGAAAATTTTCAGTAATAATTGGCCCTGAAACAAAAATCCCAACTGTCAAACCTGCAATTATTGATAGAATCAAATTCCTTATGAATAAAAAACGATCTCGAAAAAACAATACTCCAAAAAAATATACAATAGCAATTATAATTAACAAACTTCCAACATAAATACTTTGATTCAAAACCGGTACCCCCCTTTGCTAAAAAAGGCAGCCCTAAGACTGCCTTTTTTTATTAGTAAATCCTATTCTTCAACAATAGCTGAAATTGGACAAACTTCTGCACATGTACCACAACCAGCACAAAGATCCTGGTTGATTTTGTAGATATCGCCTTCTTCGATTGCCCCAACAGGACATTCGCTCTGACAAGTACCACAAGCAACACATGCGTCTGTAATTCTATAAGCCATTTCTTTCTCCTCAAAATAAGTTGCTTAAAATGATAGTACCAAACAAATATTACGTCAAGCACCACTGCCTAAATTTAAGAGATATGTCTTTCTTGATAAAGGTATCTTTTGATTTTTTCAGTTGGAGTTCGCACAAAGGGTTCTTGGTGTATTTCTACTTTCTTTACTTTACTAAAAGAGTTTAATTGTTTGTTACTATCCATATGAATTTTTAAAAGAATTTCATGGGCTTTTGTCTGTGCCTGTTCAATGTCCACAGTAAAGTTCTTTGCAATTGCTTCAATATCAATTTTAATCATTGCAAATAATTCACCATTCCCATTTGAAATCACAAGACTTTCTTCAACATACTCCTGATTATTTATGATACTTTCTATATTCTCAGGATAAATATTTTCTCCATTTGGTCCTAAAATCATATTTTTGCATCTTCCCTTCAATGCAAGAAATTTTCCTTTAGTAAGTTCTCCAAGGTCTCCTGTTTTTAAGAATCCATCCTCTGTAAAAGATTCTGCCGTTAGTTCAGGATTTCTATAATAACCTTTCATTATAGAAGGTCCTTTCACCAAGACTTCTCCTTCATCACTTATTTTTACTTCCAAATTATTCATTATTAGTCCCACACAATCTGAACGATGATTATTAGGGCCACAACCCGCAATCATTGGAGAAGTTTCTGTAAGTCCATATCCTTTAGCATATGGAAAATGAGCTTTAATTAAGAAATTTTCAGTCTCAATATCTAAAGGAGCCCCTCCTATACCAAAAAATTTAAGTTGGCCACCAAAAGTTTTTTTCAATTTGGATCCGATTAAAAGACAAACAAGAGGTTGAGTTATTGGATTATTATATAGACGCCCAAGGGTTGATTCACTTTTAATTTTTGGAAGAACAGCTCTTCTAAAAACCTTTTCAATCAAGATAGGAACAGTAAGCATTATATTTGGTTTTACTTCTTTCATTGCTGGCATTAGAGCGCTAGAAACTGGAGGTTGATTAAGATAAACTATTTCACATCCTGTAATTAAACCAACAATAAATCCTATTGTAAATTCATAAACATGACTTAAAGGAAGAATAGAAAGCATTCTATAACCTGGCTTGATTTTTACATATGATTTAGCACTTAAATCAGCATTTATTATTAAATTACCATGAGTTAGCATTACACCTTTAGATTGCCCCGTTGTACCACTGGTATAAATTATTGAGGCTAGGTCATCTTTCGTTCTTTTCCTAGATTTAATTATACTTAAATCAGATTTATTTAATTTTGTATTTTTTGTATCTTTTCCATGTAATTCCATAAAAGAACGTGAATTTTTCTCCCATTTTAATTTTCTTGGTATATAAAACAGGTCATCAAGTCTAAATACAATTAAGCTAGACGAAATACTATGGATTTTCACCGCATTGACACTATTTACAAAAATTACGTTAGCTTGACTATGCTGTAAAATTTTTTGAACTTCATCTTCGGTAAAATTTGGAAGTATTGGAACAGCTACAGCACCTGCTAAAACTATCCCAAGATAAGCTCTTCCCCACATTGAACAACTTTCCCCTAAAATTGCTACTCTGTCTCCTGGTTTAACCCCCTTTTTTATTAGGTCAAAAGCAATTGATTTTGCTTGCTCTGCAAGATTAAAATAAGTAACTCCACTATCTTCTTGCTTCCAGTTTCTTAAAGCAACAAGTTCTTTATATTTAACACTGATAGTATTAACAAGACTAAAAAAATTAATTTCTTCTACGTAATTATATTTGGTTTTCATATTTGCTTCTTCTC
>JBAYZQ010000028.1:0-17962 GCA_041672385.1 Sphaerochaetaceae bacterium
AAATAACCTTTACTCCTAATGCATCACCCGCAGCATCCAAAATACGTTTACATTGACTTCCCAATGTATCTGTTGAACTCCAGATTGATACTCCAATAACTGTTTGTTTAACTTTTCCACTCTCCTCCTGTCCTTGTGCAAAGACACAAGAAAGTGCAATTACTAATACCAATAAAACAATTGCTAATTTTTTCATGTGATTCCTCCCAAAAATTTACACAATCTTAAGATTGTGCCCTCCAGTATTTTTGTCATTTTAAGTGGTAGTTGTTTATTCAAAACTATGTCATATAATTTTGTGTTAACGTACACTCAATGACAATATTTATACTAAACCCCGTCATTGCATTTGTCAAGAAAATAATTTACATTTTCTAACTTTATTATTGGTAACAAATAAAGGGCAATCTACTCCACTTCAAATGAAGTACTATCTCTTATAATAATTTTTGGTTGTAATTGAATTTTGGAAACTTGAATACTATTTTTATTTTCAATTTTTTCTTTAAGTTTGATCATACCAAGCATCCCCATATCATGAAGAGGTATTTCAAAAGTTGAAATAGAAGGTGACCAGAAAGATGAGAAATCTCTATTATCAAACCCAATTATTTTAACATCAGAAGGAACTTCCATTCCCAAAGATTTAACTGCATTAATAGCACCTGCTGCAAGATAGTCATTCTCACAAAAAATACCATCAATTTTCTTATCTTTGACAAACATTTTTTTTGCAGCTTCAAAGCCATGTTCGGCATCAAATTCACCAAAGTTTATATTCTCTTTATTCAAAGAAATACCCAACTTTTCCATTCTTTTTGAAAATCCTTCAAGCCTATCAATTGTTGAATATCTTGTCTCAGGTCCACAGATTATTGCTGGATGTCTAACTCCACAACTTACCAAATAATCTGCAGCCATAAAACCACCAGAAACATTATCAAGTACTATTGATTCAAATCCAGGTATTGCCATATTCAAACATACAGTAGGACAAAAAGGAACAATATCACTAAGAATATTATCACCTTCGGGAATATGATAACATATAAGCATTCCTTCAACGTTATGTGCTTTAAGAGAATTATAAGCAGCAACTAAATCACCATTAAATTCCACCGCAGAAACAAAGAGCAACGAATATTGATGCCCTAAAGCAGACTCTATACCCTTAATAAGCTTACTAACAAAGACTTGTGTGATATCAATTGCAAGACAACCAATAATTCCAGACTTGCCTGATTTTAATTTAGAAGCATTCCATGAAGGAACATAGCCTAGTTCTTTAATAGCCGAAAGAACTTTTTCTTTAGTGGTTTTTTTTACCGGACGTTTTCCATTTAAAGTATGAGTTACAGTAGCAGGAGAAACCCCTGCATAATTTGCAACATCTAAAATGGTAATAGAATCCTTCATTAAAACTCCCCTTAAAATAATAACCCATTTATACTAAATTAACAATTATTTTTTTATTTAACTCTAATTTATCGGGATCAAAACTTCGAATTTTTTCACCTTTTTCGTTAGTAACCGTAAAGGTTCTTTCTTTTGAAGAAATCCCCTTTTTTGTTTTAGTAACACAAAATTCCTTCTCATTTAATTCTAATTTATAAAGATTGTATTTCCCCTCGCTTATCTCAGTTATCCCATCATCCTCAAAATACAAACTAGTAGCTATTCCAGGAAATATCCTGAGCTCCAGTTCATCAAAAAGAGCTGTTTTTAATTTTTTGGCTACTTTAGAAATAGGAATTACACTACCTTCTTTTGCAAACCAATTAAATTGTCCAAGAGGGGTTTCCATATTTAACTCACATCCACCTTTAAACTTTTCCCCAGTATTTCCATTAAACCAATCTTGTCCCTTTGGAAGATAAACTTTTCTTTCTCTAATTCCCTTACTTACTACCAGAACCTTTAAAATCGAAGGACCAAACATACTATCTATTTCATCTCCCTTGAGTCTAGAATCTCTAGGAAAAGTCAAATGTAAATTTCTATCCATTAAACCAGAAATTGCTGTGTTATATATATAAGGCATAAAACGATAATGCTCTTTAATTAAGTCTTTTATTTTTTGTTTGCTATTTTGATAAGTCCAAGGTTCGGTTGGATCCCCATTTATTCTCCAAGAATGAATTACAAACCTTGGTTGAAGTACTGCTGATTCTGCACTTCTGATTAAAAGTTCTTCCTCTGGTCGATCCCCGAAAAAACCACCTAAATCATGACCATAATAGGGAATTCCTGATAAGCCAAAGCCAACACCCATATATTGATTGTAACGTAGCGTTTCCCAATTACTACAATTATCACCTGACCAAGTCCGAGCATAACGCTGCATACCAGCATAACCACTACGACTACTAATCCAAGGCCTCTGTTTAGGTTTATTCTCTTTGCAAATCTCATAAGAAGCTTTTTGCATTAACATTGGCATTATTGATTTAATATTATAAGAAGGAACTCCAATATCCTCTATCTCAAATTCATTATTATCATTCCAAATCCCCGCACAACCATAATCTAAAAGCTGTTCTTTTAACTGTGTTTTCCACCAATTACAGGCCTTTTCGTTATTAAAATCAATAAAAGAAGCACTACCTCCCCAGTAGAATTCAGCATAAGGTTTTCCATCGCTATCTTTAATAAAATAACCTTTTTCGGCTAATTCCTTATACCAAGGATGAGTTGTAAGAATTCCAGGTTTAATGTTCATACCCAGTTTATAACCTCTAGTAGCCAAGCTTTCAATAAAACCTTTTGGATCTAAAAACTTTTTCTTATTCCAAATAAAAGAATAACGCTTTCCATTTGGTTGCTTTAAATAACCAGAGGAAACAAACATCCCCTCGCAAGGGATTCCTTCCTCTTCTGTTTTTTTAAAATAATCTAATATTCTCTGTTGTGCATCCTCTTCTTCTACATAGTTCATACTTGAACCTAAAAATCCAAAAGTAAATAAAGGTGGAAGCGCAGGTTTCCCAGTAATTATATAATAATTATTTATAATTTCCTCTGAGCTTTCTCCATCTAGGTAATAATAAGAAAATGGACCATCTTCAGTAGTTACTGAATAATAAAGTCTACTCTCTTTTCCAAAATTCATATTATCAATTAAGGGTTCATCAAAAAGCAAACCACATAGCTTACCAATTTTAGAATTTGCTTTAATAAAGAATGGTATAGATTTATAAAGTGGGTCATTATTAGCAGCTTCATAGCCTAGACTATCTCGGTTAAAAAACTTAAGTTCTTTGCCTGCTTTATTAGGAATTCCAGTCTTATCCCCAAGACCATAAAATTCATCATCTTTTTCTAAAGCAAAGTTAAATTTACCAATTATACTGCTATTATTATTAGCTTGAAGAACTCTTAATTGATAGCTTGGAATAACAGTATCGGTATCTCCCATAACTCCACCATGCTCTAATATACCATTTTTATAAATTGAAATTCTTGCAGTAGCTTTATTAATAACTACTTTTATTTTATTTATAAATAAACAAAAATCATTTTTTTCTTCTTCAACGGAAAATTGAGTTTCCTGCTTTAATAAAGAAAGGGGCTCACTAATAAAACAGCTTGCTTTTTTAGATTGCTCTTTTATTTTAATTTCTTTAAAAATGTAATCAATATGTATTATGGAAGGAGTTATAATCTTTATACAAATACTACCAGTATCACAAGATAAAAACACTTCAGTCTTTTTTATTTGAATATTACTTAAATTCTTTAAATATGTTTTCATTTTTTACCTCTTAATTTAATTGATATTCTAGGATTATAGAACAATATCTCAATTTTTCCATTTTCCGTTTTACACAAAAGCCCTCAGTTATTTCTTTTGGTTGTTTCAACATGTCCTGATTTAATTTTCATAGAATACATCCATATTAAAAATTATGATATTTCTTCTTAGTATTTTTATTTGTTTAACAAGAAAGTAACGGATAGTCTTACCCCTTCAAACCTGACATAGCCATACCATCAACTATCTGCTTCTGAAAAAAAAGAAAGATTATTAGCAGAGGCAACATAGATAAAACCATCATAGCAATAATTGTTTGCCATTGAATGTTATACTGACCTGAGAAATTAGCCAATGCAAGCTGAAGTGTGTAATTATTATCGTTTCTTATTACAAGAAGGGGCCAAAGATAATCATTCCAACGCCAAAGAGCGGAGAATATTGCCAGACATGCCATTATTGATTTTCCTAAAGGCACCATGATTCGGAGAAAAATTTGCCATTCATGAGCTCCGTCAATACGGGCAGAATCAATATATTCATTAGGAATTGAAAGATAGAACTGACGAATAAGAAAGATCCCAAAAGGTGTTGCTGCAGAAGGGATTATCAGCCCCCATAGAGAATCATACATGCCCACCTTTTTTATGACGATGAAAATGGGAATCATAAGTACTTCAAGTGGAAGCATGAGTGTAGATATAAAAAGAATAAAAAGGAAATTTCTTCCTTTAAAATTGTATTTTGCAAAGGCATAGCCACCCATTTCACTTATTACTACGCAAATCAATGTCGAAACTGCTGTAACAAGAAAAGTGTTAGTGAAATATCTAACCCAGTCCCCTTTTACAAATGATTCAATGTAATTTATAGGATAAAAGCTTTTCGGCAGAAATTTTGGTGGATATTCAAATAGCTCGATATAGCCTTTAAAAGAGGATAAAAACACCCAGATTATTGGAAAAAGGTAAAAAAGGCCTAGAACTGTCAGAAGTAAATAAACTGAAAAGGATACTTTTCTTCGCTGTCTTTTTAAAACCGGACTAATTGTCATTAATAGCCCCTCCTTTGTTAATTTTAAATTGAAATACTGTAAAGGTTGCAATGATCAAAGTCAAAATGAGTGATTGTGTACAAGCATAGCCAAGTTGTGCTTTGGAGAAAGCTGTATCATAAATATTCTGAACTACGTATTTTGTGGCATCTCCTGGTCCCCCTTGGGTCAATTGCATAGTTAATGCAAAGGTCTTAAAGACAGTAATGATGCCGGTAATAAAAACTAGAAACATCGTAGGTTTTAGAAGAGGGAGCGTAATGTAAAAAAACTTTTTACGCGAAGTTGCCCCGTCAATTTCAGCCGCTTCATAATATACTGTTGATATGTTTTCCAGCCCTGACATGAAGATAATCATGGTCCCTCCAGTTCCGCACCATACCGAAGCAAGAATAAGAACAAATATAGCTCCTGCATTGCTTGTCATCAGGTTTAATTTTGAGAAACCAAGGATTTGAACTAAATAATTTATGCATCCGGTAGAGTTCCCAAAAATAAACCGAAAACTGATTCCAATAACAATTGGAGAAATCATTGAGGGCCAGAAGAAAAGTGTACGGTATATTCCTCTGAATCTTATTTTCTTTACAAGCTGTGTCGCAAAAAAAAGAGGAACAATTATTGCAATTGGCAGGTATATTAGAGCATATTTCAGTGTTCGAAATATTGAATCCCAATACTCCGAATCGCTGAAAATTCTGATGTAGTTTTCAATCCCGGTGAAATTGATTGCCCCAATACCCTTCCAATTGGTGAACGACATAACAATACCATAGCAAAAAGGTATTATTATGAAGATAGTAAAAATCAGAAAATTTGGAAGTATAAGAAGGTACGGGAAAACCTTCTGTTCTGTTGGATATATAGAAATTTTCTTTTTCATAAATCGACCTATTTATAATATTTCCCAGAACATGGCAGTTCTGGGAAAAAGCATGTTAAAAAATTAAAACAAAGATTACTTACCCATGAAGTCATTAATATCTTTGTTAATTTTCTCCGCAAAATCCATCACGGTCATTTTTCCACTAAGCACCTTCGGAAAATCATATGTCACGTCCACTCCAAAAGCAGCAGAAAGACCAGGATATCCCCAGTCGAAAGCTCCTTCATTTCCGGTATTTGCAAGTTCATTGGCAAATACTGCGAAATCAGAAGAGCGGTATGGGTATTTAAGTTCTGCACAGTCAAGCCGTGGGGATACAAAAAGAGACTGCTCGCAATATCTTTGATTCTGTTCTTTTTCAGTAGCCCAAAGGACAAAGTCGACAGCTTCCTGTTCTACGCCGGAATCTTGAAGAACAGCAAATTGCTTTCCGCCAGGCGTGGAAGATCTTTTAACATCAACAGGCATATATGTTGCACACCATTCAAATTCAGTTATGTTATTATGGTATGGCTCAAGGCACCATGTTCCACAGATTTGTGCGGCAACAAGCTGACTCCTGAAAAGGATTCCTGCATCCTCAAAAGTAATCCATGTAGATGCATTGAACAGACCTTCATCAGCTAATGCCTTGGTATATTCAATACATCTGATGCTATTATCGGATGTGAAATTTCCACCATTTTTATTTGCAAAACTTCCGCCGAATTCGTAGAGTATCGTAGACCATCTATGTGATGCATTGTCTATTGCAATTGCATATTCAAGGTTATTTGCGGCTTTAACTTTTATCAACGCTTTCTTGAATTCATCCCAGGTCCAAATATCATCCGGTCCTGAAGGAAGGGTGACTCCGGCTTTATCAAACATGGTTTTGTTAACGATCAGACCATTTGCTGTTACATCGGATGGGACAGAAATAATTTTATCATTCTTCACATAATATGACTCAATGGAAGAAACAAAATGGCTCTTAAGTGCTTCACCATCAGTGTATTCACCGAAATCAACGAAAGCTTCATAAAGCTGGTTACTGATACCTTCTGTTGTTCTTGTAAGAGCAGGAGCTTCGCCTCCGGCAACAGACATCATTATTTTATTTTGCACATCTGCAAATGGGACCTCAATAAGGTTGATTTTGATGTCTGAATGCATTTGCTCATACTCATCAATCAAGGCCTGCATCGCAACTCCCTCCTGGCCATCTGACCACCAGAAAAAATCCAGTTGCTTTACAGTAGCGGTTTTTTCATTGTCTCCTGTAGCGAAAACACAGGTAATGGCCATAATTACGATTAGCAATAACACACTAAGTTTTTTCATTTTCCTTCTCCTTTATATTCTATTTTTGAAAGGGTAATCCTTTCTTTTTGGTTAATTAATTGACAATTCACGTTTCAAGAAGGGGATAACCTGTTCCCAGTCATATATTCGACATCCATGCTCACCAGCACGGAGGTGATATTGAATATCACCTCCTTTAATCGGTGAATCTGGGACCGGAAACTGCTTTGAGGATAGTCCTGCTTTACCCATAGCTTCATAAAGAACGCTTACGCGGACACATGATTCGAATTCCTTTTCAGGATGAGACCAGCTATCAAGACTTGCACTTGAAATGTAAAGTGGTCTTGGAGCAATAAGAGAAAGAAGCATATGCTGATCCATTGGAAGTTCTTCTTCCTTATTAATGAATTCTTTGAACTTTTCGCATGACCAATGAGGAAAAGCAGAAGTAATTTTCTCGATTGTTTCACCGGTTTTTCCGCGATGCATGGCAGCTCCGCAACAACCGCTGACCGCAGCATATACCGCCTTAATCCGAAGATCAGAAGCGCCGCACCATAAAGCTGTTTTTCCAGCACGTGAGCATCCGTATACAGTTATTCTGCTTGAATCAAAAAGTGGATTTTCGACGAGCTGATCTATTATTCTGCTTGTAGCCCAAGCCCAGACACTTATTGCTGACCAACCAGCAGGACCTTTGGCGGGTTCAATTTGCATTATCCCATATTTGTATGTATTTTCATCATCAGGACAAATCTTATCCACACAGCAGTTGACCGCAATGAATCCGGAATCAGCAATCATTTTCACCGGGAATATTTCCGACATATTCTTCTGATTTATCTGTAGCATGTAACCAATCGGAGATATGCTGAAAGGATTAATCTGGAGAATTGAAGGCGACGCATTCTTTAAGCCTTCCTTATAAAACATTTCATACTGCAATCCGTAGTATTTCTTGTCCTTAAAGAAGACCAGCCCGAATGTATCCAAGATATACCCGTCTTTTATTTCAAGATGGCCATTATGAAAAAGCCTTACATCATCAAACTTGATATCTGGAATTTTCCCATATTCATAGTCCTCAAAAAGTCTGAATATTTCTTGCCGTCTTATTCCCCAATGATTGATTTCACTTTGATTATTATAGATTTTTGGAACAGTCATGATGGTTTTGCTTTCCCCTTTATTAGTATTTTATCACAGTAATAGAATAAAGCAAGAAAATTAGCAAATTGTTTTGCATTAGGTTTCCTGCAAAATTAAATATCCATCATATTTATTAAATTTATTAGTTTTTTTCATTAAATCGCTTTCAGGAATGTTAAATTAGGATAAAAGAGTTTAACTTCTTCTTACAAAGCTTCAAAAGGTGTGTTTCCATTTAATATTTTCCTCGGATAAGAATTCATCCAATTCACAATAATAGAATAAATCAAGAAATTTAGCAAAAGGTTTTGCATTAGGTTTCCTGCTAAGTTAAATGTCCATAATGTGAGTAGTACACTTACTAAGAAAAATATCTTGAAATTTTCTAAATGTTTTAGATTGTAAATCAAAATAGTATTTTGGGCATCAAAATACATTAACTTTCTCAAAGATACGGATGGTCACTGCTTAAATAATAACTAAATCAATCAAACTTATCTATTTCAAATTTCTCTAATCATATCAACCAAGCTGGTATAAACCAGTTTTTCTTATCAATGTGTAAAACTACATTACAAAGGCATACAACAGCTCCATTTCCTATTTCAGTTTTAATATGAGCAATTCCATATAATAATAAATACCTATCAACCTTAATTACACTTATTAGCAAAAAATTTGTATATCACTAATAGTTAACTTAGAAATTATCTTTGTCAAGAAATTATGTTTTTTTATATGAATTTTATGAACTTTCATAGCCTAAATATTAATAATATAAGCAAAAAAAAATGACCGCCAAATTGACGGTCTGAAATAAATAAACTTAAGACTAATCTTTTTGTTTTCTTCGAGCTTTAAAATTTTTATAACTCTGCGTTCCTGTTACAAAAGTAAAAATTATTACAAAAAGTAAAATAAGACATACAGGTCTTGTAAACATTGGTTTTAAACTACCCTCCGAAACGAGAAGACCTCGCCTCAAATTTGAGTCTGCCATCTTGCCTAGGATTACTCCTATTACAAGCGGAGGAACTGGGAACCCATACTTAGTAAGATAGTAGGTAATAATTCCCATTGGAATCATAAGGTATAAATTGAAAATCTTAAGACCAAGAGCATAAGAACCAATAATACATAAAACACCCACTACAGGCATGAAAAGCTGTGGGGGTATCTGTAATAATTTTACTACTTTTGGAGCCAAGAAAATACCACAAATCCACATAGCACAAGATGCTAGAAGCAAAATTGCGGCAATTTGAGTAATAAACCCAGGTCTAGTAATACTTAACATAGGTCCAGGAGCAACGCCATGAAGATAGAGAGCACCAAGTAACATTGCAGCCGGTGGACTTCCAGGAATCCCCATCGAAAGCAGAGGAATCATAGCTCCACCAATACAAGCATTATTTGCAACTTCAGTGGCAATTATACCTTCTTCTATTCCAGTTCCATAAAGCTCAGGATGCTTAGAAGTGTTTTTAGCCGTTCCATAAGAAACCCAAGCTGCAATATCTTCACCAATTCCAGGAACTGCACCAATTCCAACTCCGATTAAAGCACTACGAACAATATGTTTAAGATTCTTTCCTATAACAGACCAAGAAGGAATAATTTTATCGAGTTTAGCAGCCTTAGGTGGTCTCTGTTGTTCTTTCAGAACTTGAATTATTTGAGGAATACCAAAAGCACCAATTAATACCGGAACAACCTCTACTCCAGCCTCAAGATTATTTGAACCAAAAGCAAAACGAGGATAAATTTGTAATTCATCGCAACCGACCATAGCTAAAAATAACCCAAAGAAACCCGCAAGCCATCCTTTTTGAACAGTATCAGGACAGGAAATACTTCCACTTATTAATATTCCAAAAAAGGCAAGTAGAAAATATTCAAAAGAAGTAAACTGCATAGAAAGCTTTGAAATAAGTGGAATAAAAACAACTACAAATATAATACTTATACAGGTTCCTATCGCACTAGCAGTAGTAGTAAGTCCTAATGCCTTACCGGCAAGACCTTTCTTTGCCATTGGATAACCTTCCATAGCAGTAGCTGCAGAAGCAGCAGTGCCCGGAATATTAATTGTAATAGCAGAAAAAGATCCTCCGTAAACAGCACCAACGTAAATCGCCATTAGAGCAATCATGGCTACATTCATATCCATTCCATAGGTTAAAGTTGTAAGAAGAGCAACTCCTAAAGTTGCAGTTAAACCAGGAAGAGCTCCAAAAATAATTCCCATTAAGGTACATCCAAAAAGTAAGAGCACTTGAGTTGGATGTGTAATTATAGATCCCAATTGGGAGAAAAAAATTAAAAACTGACTTTCAACATTCATTTTGTCTTCCTCCCTTACTTAATTGCATAATATATTAGATACATAAAATTCATTATGAAACCCTCTTTTGGCATTGGAACCCTTAAGCCAAAACGGAAAATGGCTGTAATAACTAAAGGAGTAATCCAAGAAACCCTTAGGGATTTTTTGAACCTCATTTTCATTTCAACCTTTTCTCCATCTACGTTGAACATTAATTTTCTAATAAAGAAAATAAGATAAATTAGTTCAACAAGTGCAAGAATATCAGTTGTAAAAATGAACATTCCATCTAAAATCTTATTAAGAGCGAATACTCTGATTATTAAATTCAATGCAGTCATAATAGAATAAACTGCAAGACCTTTTCTAATTATTTCCATTTTCTCCGAATAAAAGACCCCAATTGTAAACATCAAATAAATTGCTATTGAAATTGGAAAATCAATCATTGGCATATTTATAAATACTAAGGCAATTAGAGGCACTAAGGTGGCAAGCATCCTTACTGTATCATCATTGAAAAAAGCTTCTTTCTTTCTTTTTGCTATACTTGCTTTCAGAAGATCCAAACCACCTTGTTTGATTCCATAAATTAAAATGGAAATTGAAAGCAAAATCATCGTGGCTCCTATTATAATTGGTAAAAGGGCTGGTGAAACATACCATACACCCTGAACACCTCCATAAGAAGCCTTAAGTGGCATTTGGAAGGAGACAATCAAAATTCCTACTCCCAAAAGCATAAAGAGGATACCTATTACAATATCCGCTCCTCTCATATCTTTATTTTTATCATTTTCATTCATATAAAATTTTATCCTAATAAACCCGTCGCTAAATAAAGCGACGGGTTGAAAAAATAGAAAACTATTTTTGAATACCAAGTGTTGCTGGATCAATCTTTGTTGCATTTAAATTAAACAACGTATAAGAAAATTTACTTTCAAGTTTCTTGAAAATTGCGTTTGCTTCTTCCCCACAAGCACCACTTAAATTATAGTAATTCTTACTTCCAAATTCCTGAACTGCCTTTACTTTCATAGCCGCTTTAAAAGCATCTACAAGTTTAGCCTTAATAGCAGGGTCTGTATCTTTTCTTACTGCAAATCCAATTTGCTGACCAAGAGGAAGATAGTTCTTAAGTTCTGGATAAACATCAAATGAAGATCCAATCTTGATAGCATCAATTGCGAATCCATCAGGAGTCATCATTGCAAGTGGGCGGAGTTTGCCGGCTTTAATAAGTTCTGCTTGTTCTGCTGCTGATGTAATAATAACTGTTATTTCACCTGTCATTGCTGCATTCTGTGAAGGTGCTGAACCTTCATATGGAATAAAAGCTAATTTTGATCCAGAACCATCCTGGAAAGCAAGAAGATTCAAATGGTGTATTGAACCAGATCCAGCTGCACCAGCTTTAATCTTATTAGGAGCTTTCTTTGATGCTTCTACAAGTTCCTGAAGAGTTTTGTAAGGACTATCTGGAGTTACTGAAAGTACATCAGGTGAGCCACCAACAATAAAGAAATCCCAAACTGCCATTGTTTGATCCCAGCCTCTTACAGCTGCGGTAGTATTTGATTCTGAAAGACCACAAAGAGTATAACCATCTGCTGGTTTATCATAAGCTGCAGCAAGTCCTACAACCCCACTTCCTCCTGTAACGTTGTTACAGTTAATATTTACACCAAGAGCATCACCCATTGCCTGCATAATAATACGGTTACAAGTATCTGTTCCACCACCAGCACCCCAGGTAATAATATCATTTATATCACGTGCGGGATACTCTTGTTGAGCTTCGGCAAAAACAGCACCGACGACTAACGCCAAAATAAAAATAAATGCTAATACTTTTTTCATATAAATCTCCTCTTATTTGATTTTGTATACAATATCTTTATAACATGGTTTCACGAGAAGTCAAGGAAAATTTTTCAATATTCGCATTTTTTTTAATAATAATTGTAAAAAATATACAAGAAAAAATGGGTTTTTCTTGTATATTTCTTTATCTAATATAATCTTATTTTTTATTTTCGTTCTAGTTGTACCAGATTGCTCAAAATTCGATCTCTAGAATTTAGCAAATGTGCAATAGTAGCTTCTGCAGCTTTGCTCCCATCTCTTAAAATAAGAGCAGAAATAATCTGTTTATGTTCAGCTAATGAATTAGAAATTGGTTTCATTAAACCTTTTTGGTAAGTTCGACTTATAAATCTAGTTTGTTTCATAGCCTTTTGAATCATCGGATTTCCAGCAAAGTTAATAATATTACGGTGAAAATTTCGATCAGCTTTAGTGTAACGTTCAGTTTCTTCCTTATCCATCGGATTCGAAAAACCATCGAAAGAATGAGCCAGGATTTGGATTTCTTCATCAGTTGCGCTTTCACAGCAAAGTCTTATTGAAATACCTTCAAGACCAGCACGCATTTCAAACATGTCTGCATACTCTTGAGTATTAATTTCTCTTATAAAATAACCCTTGCGAGGAATTTCAACTAAATACTCCTCACCCACAAGTTTATTCAATGCATCATTAACTGGAGTCTGACTGACATCAAAGTCATTGGCAATTTTTTGTTTGTTTATTTTCTGTCCTAAAGGAAATTCACCATTGGCTAACATTTCTATTAAATTTTCGTAAACATACTGCCTAATGGCTTTATTCTCTATTTTATTTATCATTTTTATCTTCCTCCAAAAGAGTTTTTAACTTTTTCTTTGATCCTCCGTTAACATGAGAAAACATAAGGTTTCTGGCCCTTTCTGGATCTCTAGTCTTCAAAGCATTAAATATTTCGCAATGCTCTGCGTAAGATATTTCAGGTGATTTCAACATAAATTCACTATTTACTATTGGGGTATATCTGTCAAGAATTTCACTTATGAATCTATTTTTGGAAGCTTTCTCAATTAAAAGATGGAAAAGATAATCTAATTCACAATACTCTTTTCTATCTCCATCTTCAATCGAAGTTTTCATATCTTTGAGTAAAGAACGAAGATCTTCAAGTTCTTCTTCCTCAATATTTAAGGCTGCCTCTTCTGCTCCTAAAGGTTCAATTTTACCTCTTATGTCAAAAATTTGTAGTTTATCCTCAATTGTAAAAGACCTAACATAAGCTCCCCGCCTAGGCTTTGTTACAACCAGTTGGTCGCTAGCTAGTCTGGAAATAGCCTGAAGAAGTGGAGTTCTAGAAACTCCAAGTTTCTCTGCTAATTCTTCCTGCACCAACTTTGTACCTGGTTTCAAATCGCCTGAGATAATCATTCTTTTTAGCCTCTTATAGGCTTTTGTGCTTAAGTCATCAAAAAAATCTTTTTCGTATTTCATAATGTTATAGTTCATTTTACTTATTATTAAGAAAATATCAAGAAAATTCTGAATAAAAAATTTTAAGTTTCGGTTGACAGATAAGAAAATTGGATTTAAGATTAATTAAATTTTGAATACAGAATTTTTTTAGGAGTATTTATGGTTGGAGTGTCGCCTTCTTTTTTCTTTTCATCTTTCAGCACTGATTTTTCAGTTGATGACTATAAAAAAGGTCTAGAAAACTTGAAAAATTTAGGCTTTTCGTCTTATCAAGGTGAAATTTTTTATGAAAACAAACTAAAAGAATGGGAAAACCAAGCATCAGAGCTTTTAGAAGTTTCACAAAATTTAAATATTTCTATGAGTGCATTTGTTTCACATTTCTTAATTCATTACTTCGAGACAAGCCAAAGCTTGTTCTCAGATGATGGATATACTCAATTTCAAAGAGTTTGCTCTATTGTAAAAAAGTTTGAAAATGTTAATACCTTAATTCTTCCAATTGGAAGTTTCACTTCAACTGGTGATTTTCCTACCATTGAAAAGGCCTTTTTCAATCGCATAAAACGTTATTGTGAAATAGCTGAAAACTTTAATTTACAAATTGCTTTGGAAATTCTACCTCATTCTCTTGTAGGTGGAGTAGATGGCTTCCTTCGACTAATTGAAAAGATAGAAATTGACAACCTTGGTTATAATTTTGATACAGGACATGCCAATTGTAGTGGAGAAATTTTGTCACTGATTCCTCAAAAGTTAAAAGGTAAAATTTATTCAACTCATCTTAAAGATAATTTTGGTGAAAAAAACCTCTCACTACCTCCTGGAAGAGGTTCAATAGATTGGAAGCTTCTTTTAAAAGCCTTAAAAGAAAGTGGTTATAATGGAACTTTTGATTTAGAAATAAATTCAAATCAAAAGAATGTAGATAATGATTATTCTGAAGGTTTAAATTATTTAAAATCTTTGGGATACAAATAAAAGGAGTTTTTTATGAAATTTTCAGTTATTTCATCGTTTCTTGGAAAATCAAAAGATAGATTCAATGAATACAACTCTCCCAAAACTCTGGCTGAAAAATTTGAAATAGCCAGTAGGATTGACGGAATTGAAGCATTAGAATGTGTTTATCCCTATGAAGTAAACAACATAGAAGAAACTAAAAATTTAATGCAAAAATATAACCTTAAAATTTCTGCAATCAACGTAAATGTAAAAGCAGAACCTGAATTTGTAAACGGAGGTCTTACAAGTCCGGATAAAAAAGTAAGAGAAAAAGCAGTCAGATTTATAAAAGAAGCAAAAGATTTTGCTGAGGGTGTTGGATCTGATAAAGTTACTTGTTGTCCTTTAGGAGATGGCTATGAATTTGCCTTCCAAGCTGATTATGAAGATAACTGGAATCGTTTAAAAGAAACTTTTTCCGAAGCTGCTGATTATAAACCTGAAATAAAACTTTTTATTGAGTACAAACCTAGTGAAATCAGAGGTAAATGCTTTTTGGAAAATGCTGCTAAAACAATAATCCTTATTAAAGAAATTGGTAAAGAAGGACTTGGAGTTACGATGGACTTTGGCCATTCCATGTATGGTGGTGGGAATCCTGCTGAAGAAATTTCTCTTTTACATAGCTGTAACGTTCCTTATTATGTTCATATTAATGACAACGACGGTAAATGGGACTGGGATTATTTCTGCGGATCGAAACACATAATTGAGAATCTTGAATTTGTTTATTATTTGAAAAAATATGGTTACGATGATTATCTTACTAGTGATACCTCCCCTACAAGATGGAATATTGTAAAAGTTTTTGAAGCAAATAATAATTTTACTTCAAAAATGGAACAAATAATAAATAAAATGGAAGCAGATGGTTTTGAAAAAGTCCGAAATGATCCTGACTTTATGAAAGTCTGGGCTTTCATCGAAAAACATCTTTATTCCTGTTAGATTTTTTAATTTTTTACTTCTTTTTACTAAGGCCGCCATTTCTGGCGACCTTTTTTAATCATTAAATGTAAGAAAATTTACTTGTTAACTACATTAATTGGTTTACCCTCTATAAAAGCTTTCACATTTTCCACTGCAATATCCATAAGCCTTTGTCGACTTTCTTTTGGAGCCCAGCTTATATGAGGAGTTATAATACAGTTTTTTGCTTTTAAGAGTGGATTATCCTTTTTTATTGGTTCTGTTGATACCACATCACATCCAGCTGCGTATACTTTTCCAGAATTTAATGCATCTGCTAAATCTTGTTCAACAATAAGAGGTCCTCTTGAATTGTTTAATATTATAACGCCATCTTTCATTTTATTGATACTTTCTTTATTTATCATTCCCTCGGTTGAAGGGAACAATGGACAATGAAGAGCAATTATATCACTTGTTTTATACAAGGTATCAAGATCAACATATTTGCCAATCTTTTTCCCTTCTTCACAAGGATAAGAATCAAAGGCTATTACATTCATATTAAAACTTTTTGCAATTTCTCCGGTTGCTCTTCCAATTCTTCCAAATCCTATAATTCCAATGGTTTTTCCCATAAGTTCCATAAGAGGATAATCCCAGAAACACCAGTCCTTATTATTTTCCCATCTTCCTTCATGCACAGCTTCATTATGATGGCCAATGTGATGACAAATTTCCAGTAAGAGTGCAATTACAAATTGACTTACTGCCGATGTTCCATAAGTTGGTATATTACAAACGAGTATTGCCCTTTTCTTGGCTTCTTCAGTGTCAACAACATTATAACCTGTAGCAAGGAGTCCTACATATTTTATATTGTTACATTTTTCAAAAGTCTTTTTCGTAATTGGAACTTTATTTGTAATTACAATCTCAGCATCATTAACTCTTGAAATAATATCTTTTTCTTCAGTTCTATCATAAACTGTAAGATCTCCGAGTTGTTTTAATGGCTGCCAGCTTAAATCTCCTGGATTTTCAGTAAAACCGTCTAGTACTACAATTTTCATTTTTGTCTCCTATACCTATTGTTTATTATAGTCTAATCAGAAAATTGCAAATGTCAAGTATAAAAATTCTGTATACATAATTTTTATAATGACAAACTAAAAATAGTGTGTTAGTATAAATTTAGAAAAAAAATTGAATTTTGTATTCTTTATTGAGGAGGGTTAATGTGAGACAAAATAACGATGTCGACTTTCTTACAGAGAAAGCCAAAGAAATTCGTAAAACTGTACTGACAATGATTCATGAAGCAAAATCAGGACATCCAGGCGGATCGCTTTCAGCTTCGGATATTATGGCAGCTCTATACTTTGATGAACTTGACATAAAACCAGAAAATCCTAAATGGAAAGACAGAGATAAATTTGTCCTTTCAAAAGGACATGTGTGTCCAGTTTTGTATTCATGTCTGGCGCTTAGAGGATATTTTCCCTACAAGGAAATTTACACACTTAGAAAAGAAGGGTCCATTTTACAAGGACATCCGGATATGAAAGTTTGTCCAGGTATTGAAATATCAACCGGTTCTTTAGGCCAAGGTCTATCATGTGCAGTTGGAATGGCAATTGCTGGAAAACGTCTAGGATTAAAAGGTAGAGTTTTTAGTCTAATTGGAGATGGGGAAAGCCAAGAAGGACAAATTTGGGAAGCCTTAGAAACAGCAAGTAAATATAAATTAAGTAATTTAACTGTAATTTTAGATAAAAATGGAATTCAAAATGATAATACTGTTGAATTTATAATGCCGGTACGAAATATGGTAAAAAAGTTTGAAAGTTTTGGACTTGAGACCTATGAAATCAACGGACATAATATGAAAGAAATAACAGATGCTTTTGATAAAATTAGAGTAAGTAAATATGATGGGCCAAGGGCTATTGTCGCAAATACTGTTAAGGGGAAAGGTGTTTCATTTATGGAAAATGTTGTCAAATGGCATGGAATGGCCCCAAATGATGAGCAATACGCTCAAGCAATGAAAGAAATTGAAGGAGGCCTATCATGCTGAAATTAAGACTAGGAAGGGCAACCAGAGAAGCCTATGGCGAAGCATTGCTTGAATTAGCAGAAAATAATCCTAATATTTACGTAGTAGATGCAGACATTGGAAAATCCTGTAAAACAGTTCCCTTTTCCGAAAAATATCCTAATCAACAGATAAATGTAGGTATAGCCGAACAAAACGCCGCAGATGTTGCTGCA
>JBAYZQ010000029.1:0-17286 GCA_041672385.1 Sphaerochaetaceae bacterium
GTTGAAGCAGATTATGCCTTGAAGTATGTTAACACTAATTATGCTCTTGATGTTATTAATGATGTTGGATTAACAGACGCAGATGTTTCCAATATGTATCAATACACAAAAGATATAATGACTTCTTCTGATGGAAAACTTAAAGGTCTTTCATGGCAGTCTTGTCCTGGTGGATTTATTTATCGTCGTTCAATTGCAAAAGATGTTCTTGGAACTGATGATCCTGCTAAAGTTCAAATGGCTCTTGACAGCTGGGAAAAATTTGATGCAACTGCTAAAGCAGCAAAAGCTAAAGGTTATTTCATGTTGAGTGGTTATGATGATGCATTTAGAGTATTTAGTGATAACGCAAAAACCCCTTGGGTTGATGCGAATGGCAAGATAAATATTTCTGATTCAATTGAAGAGTGGATAACCCAGACTAAGACATATACTGAAAAAGGTTATAACAACAAAGCTAACCTTTGGTCAGCAGAATCATGGGGTGGAGCTGCTTTAGATGGAAAAGTACTTGGTTACTTTGGGCCAGGTTGGTTTGTTGATTTCTGTCTTGCACCAGCTTGTTTAGCAGATGCAGCAGGACCAAAACAAATTGGAAACGGAAGTTATGGAGATTGGGGACTTTGCATGGGACCTCAGGGCTTCAGTTGGGGTGGAACCTGGATTTGTGTTGCTGAAGGAACTGATAATATTGAACTAGCAAAGAGTCTTTTATACACAATGACTTGTGATAAAGATACTTTGGTTGCAATTGCACAAGACATGGGTGATTTTACAAACAATGTTTCTGCAATGGAAGAAGTAGCAAAGAGTGATTACAAAAACACCTTCTTAGGTGGACAGAATCATATTTCAATGTTCCTTGATTCAGCAACTTCGATTGATAGGAGTACAATGGGACCTTATGATCAAGGTATGACTGAAACTATTCAGGCAGCTTTCGCTGATTATTTCAATGGAAATGTAACTAAGGCTAAAGCCTATGAAAATTTCTATACAGCAGTAATTGAAAGATATCCTAACTTAACTAAATAAATAGTTAAAGAATGTAATGTTTTGGAGCAAGACTAAAAATCTTGCTCCAAATATATTGAGGTAAAAAATGAATGAAACAAATTTAGTAAAAGAAGAGAAAATAAAAAGACGAAAATCAGTTAGTTATTCCCGTTGGGGGTATTTTTTTATTTTACCTTTTTTTGTAGTTTACATATTATTTTCTTTGATACCGTTGCTTTCAACTTTCTATTTTAGTTTTTTTGAGAATTATAGAATAGGACTTATGGAAGTAGGACCAAATTTTATCGGTTGGGCTAATTATCACAAGGTTATCTATGAAACGGAAGTCCCTCGTTTTGCTATGAATACGTTTATAATTTGGATAGTAGGGTTTTTACCTCAACTATTGATTGCTTTATTATTTGCGGTTTGGTTTACTAGTAACCGCCTTAAATTGAAATTTCAACAGTTTTTTAAAACTGTAATTTATATGCCAAATTTGATTATGGCAAGTGCTTTTGCAATGTTATTTTTTACTCTTTTTTCTGATGCAGGACCGATGAATCAAATGTTAATTTCAATGAACCTTATTCAAGAGCCCATAAGATTTATGACAAGAACAGACACCACTCGTGGTTTAATTGAAATGATGAACTTTTTGATGTGGTTTGGAAATACAACGCTATTGCTTATGGCCGGAATTATGGGTATTGATCAAAGTCTTTTTGATGCAGCCTATATTGATGGAGCCTCGTCTACAAAGACTTTCTTTAAAGTAACTCTACCACTTTTAAAACCAATTTTTGTTTACACGCTAATAACCTCAATGATTGGTGGAATCCAAATGTTTGATGTTCCACAAATTCTAACAAATGGTAAAGGAACTCCTGATAGAACTACAGAAACTTTGATTATGTATTTAAATAACCACCTTGCAAGTAAAAACTATGGAGTGGCCGGTGCTTTGTCTGTTTTAATTTTCATTGTAACTGCCTTTTTGGGTGTTTTCGTTTATAAGTCTCTTATGAAGGAAAATTCAATTACAGGAGGCAAAAGATAATTATGAGTAAAAAACTTATATCAATTAGTGATAAATATAAAAAGGGCCTTGGAATTTCTAGATTCTTTTGCTACCTCGTGCTAATACTTTTAAGTCTTATGTGTCTTTTCCCTTTTGTTATTTTGATTATAAATGCGACAAGGCTTAATTCAGAAATTCAAAAAGGGTTTACTCTTTTATTTGGGAATGCTTTTGTTAGAAATGCTGAAAATTTATTTTCTGATCCCAATATTCCAATTTTTAGGGCACTTATAAATAGTGTATTTATTTCAACTAGTGCTTCTTTTCTTGCTATTTACGTTTCTTCTATGACTGCTTTTGGAATTTATATGTATAATTTTAAATTAAAGAAATTTGCATTTAGTTTTATAATGATGGTTATGATGGTTCCAGTTCAAGTTTCTGCTCTTGGATTTTTAAAACTAATGGCTAGATGGAATTTGATGGATACTTTTTTCCCATTGATTGTTCCAGCTGCAGCAGCTCCAGCAATTGTGTTTTTTATGATTCAATACATGCAAAGTGTTCTTCCTTTTGAAGTCGTTGAGGCTGCAAGAGTTGATGGTTCAAATGAGTTTTATACTTTCAACAAAATTGTTGTTCCTATTTTAAAACCAGCTTTAGCCTTACAAGCAATTTTTAGTTTTGTTTCTAATTGGAATAATTATTTTATTCCTGCTTTAGTTATAAATTCAAAGAATAAAAAGACAATTCCTATATTGATTGCTCAACTTAGAAGCGCTGATTACATGAAATTTGATTTGGGAAAAGTGTACATGCTTATTTGTGTTGCAATTCTTCCTTTACTTCTAGTCTACTTATTTTTGTCAAGATTTATTATCCAGGGTGTTACTCTTGGAAGTGTAAAGGGGTAAATAATGAAATCATTTTTTAAGTTAGTTTTGGTTTTAGCTTTAACACTGTTAGTTTTGTCTTGCAACTCAATGGGTAATCCTGAAACTATAAATTTAACACAAAATGATATTGATGCACTTACTAATGGTAAAACTGATGACGCTTCTGATTATCTTAAAGTAGGAATAAACTTTCTTTTAAATGGAGACTTTTCTGATTCTTCCAAAAACTGGGGATCCTATTTTGAGGGTGGAAGCGGTAATATTTCCTATCTTTATAAAAGAGTTGATTTGACAATAAATTCAACTGGAAATGTTGAACATGGATTTCAGTTTTTTTATGATGGGTTTCGCCTTATTCATGGGGGACATTACATTCTTACTTTCGTAGCTTCAAGTACTCAGTTAAAAGATATTGAAGTTTGTTTACAGCTTAATGGTGGAGATTATCATGCTTACGAAAAAAAAGCCTTTACTTTAGATGAAAATGAAAAGCAATACACTGTTGATTTTGTGATGAATGAAGAAACTGATGTTGCTCCAAGGTTAGCATTTAATATGGGAAAAGTTGGAACTAACTTTAAAACTCCCGTGACTGTAAGCTTATCTGATGTTAAACTGGTATTACTGAATGAGGTGGTGGAGAAAAAAATGGTAGGTCCTTCAATAAACATTAATCAACTGGGTTTTTTAGTTAATGATGACAAAACTGCATATTTTAGAAATTGTACGGATAAAATGTTTTTTCTAATAGATGAAAAGGGTGAAAAAGTATTTTCTGGAAAAATAAAAAGAACAATTGAGAATTATGAGGCAGGTGAGTATACCAGTTTAGGTGATTTCTCTTCTTTTAAGAAAGAAGGAATTTATCATATTGAAACTGAAGATGCTAATAATAAAAGTTATTCTTTTAAAATAGGTGATACGGTTTATGATAAGGCGCTTGCTTCAAGTTTTAAAATGTTCTATTTACAGCGTTGTGGAATGGATCTTAATCAAGAAAATGCAGGAAATTTTGCCCATGTAGCTTGTCATACTGAAAAAGCAAGAATTCATGGTACCTATGATTATATTGATGTTACCGGTGGTTGGCATGATGCAGGTGATTATGGAAGGTACGTTGTCCCAGGGGCTAAGGCCGTTATTGATCTTCTTCTTGCCTATGAAAGTACTCCAAAAATATTTGAAGATAATAATATTGATATACTTAACGAGGTTAAGTATGAACTGGATTGGATGCTAAAAATGCAAAGAGAAGATGGCGGGGTTTACCACAAGGTTACCTGTGCTAAATTTCCAGCTTTTGTAATGCCTGAAGAAGAAACTGAAAAACTTTATGTTTCCCCTGTTTCAACCTGTGCTACAGGCGATTTTTCTGCAGTTATGGCTATGGCTTCTTGGATTTATAAAGCAAAAGATGCTTCTTTTAGTGATAAATGTCTTGAAGCTTCCAAAAAGGCTTGGACTTTTTTAAATAATAGCAAGAAACTTTCTTTTTCAAATCCAACAGGGGTTGAAACTGGAGTTTATCCAGATGGAAATGACATAGATGAGCGTTATTTGGCTGCTTGTGCTCTTTATAAAGCTACCGGAAAAAATGTTTATCATGATTACATTAAAAATAATGTAAATTCAAGATTCTCAGATGGACTGGGATGGGCTGACATGGGAGCCTATGGTAATGCTCTTTATCTTTCCTTGGAAAAAGATAAAATAGATGATGCAATTTATACTGAAATTAAGCAAGATTTATTACTGGAAGCAGATTCTATTATTGCTTCTAGTTTAAAAGATGGCTATCAAATTTCTCTTGATAAGTATGAATGGGGTTCAAATATGAGCATTTGTAATAATGCAATGCTGCTTTTGATGGCAAATGATGTAAAACCCAATAAAAAATATTTAAAATGCGCTCAAACTCATTTAGATTACCTTCTTGGTGCTAACTCTTTGGGTTATTGTTTTCTTACAGGCTATGGCTCAATGCAGGTGAAAAATCCCCATCACCGTCCTTCTATTGCAAGAGATGAAGCTATGCCGGGAATGCTATCTGGCGGACCTGATGAGCTTTTAGAGGATGGATATGCAAAGATAGCATTAGCTAATACTCCGCCTGCAAAGTGCTTTGTTGATAATGCACAAAGTTATTCTACCAATGAAGTAACAATTTACTGGAATTCACCTTTTGTTTATCTTCTTTCTAGATTAATGAAATAAAAGATTCTTATGTTTCTATTTTATTTGAACGAGTAGTCTAATAAGTTATTATTTTTCTTTTATACTTTTAAGTATTATACACGTAAGTATAAAAGAGGTTGATATGGGAAATGATTTTTTAAATTGTTTTAGTGATTGGGAGAAAGCTTTTTGATTATTTTATTGAAGAATCTGGTGATAATAAATTTTTAAACACTAATACTACATTGTGCGGCAGTTCAATGTCTTTTATGGAGAACCTTCATTGCTACTAAAAGAAGAACTAAGAACCCCTAATTTATATGAAAATTTTATTATTTTTTTGTTCCAAAAAATAATCTTTTTAATAAAAGTAAATATACGAATTTCACAAAATTGCCTATGTTTTTGGTAGTAAATTTCACAAAATTGCTTTTTAATATTTTTTTATCATAATCCTTTCGTTTATGGGAAAAGTGATTAATTTTAGATTTGAAAGGCTAGTTTGTTACATTTGTTTATATTGTTGATTGAACTAAAATTAAGTTTAGTTGTAAGACAATAAGGCAGTTAAAGACTTTGTAATAAATATAATCTTCTTCAATTAGGAACTCATTTGGAAAAGTTTTATCAACTGGCTATAAAAATTATTCTATTGCAATAATATTATCTTTATAATCTTTCCAACCATCAGCATTTTTATAAGTTTCAACTGATTCAGATGGTACATATATTTTAAAATCTGAAGTTGATGTACCAGAAAAAACATCGTTACCTAATACAGGAGGGATTACAGTTTCTATAGTTAGGCGATTAAGGTTTGAACAACACTCAAAAGCCTTACCCCCAATGGTTTCAACAGAATTGCCAATAATCACTAAAGAAAGATCTTGACAATTCATAAAAGCCATTTCTCCAATACTTTCAACAGAATCAGGTATTGAAATTGAAGATAATGGACAATTAACAAATGTACTATTTTCAATAGTTTCAACAGAATTTCCTATAATCACTGAAGAGAGAAGACCACAATTCAAAAAAGCCTTTTCTCCAATACTAGTAACTGAATTAGGTATTATGATTGAATTTAATCCGATTCCTTCTGTTACTCCATTAACACAACCAGAAAAAGCAGAACTTCCAATAGTTTCAACAGATTTACCTATAATCACTGTACCAAGATTAATACAACAAGAAAAAGCCTCACTTCCAATAGTTTTAACAGAATCAGGTATCGTGATTTCTTTTAATTCAAAACAACAATTAAATGCACCTTTTCCAATAGTTTCAACTCCATTACCTATAATAAGTGAATTTAGTTTTTTGCAACTATCAAACATTTTATATTCAATAACCTTAACAGAATTACCTATAATGACTTTATTGAGTTCAGAACATCCATAAAAAGCCTCATATCCAATACTTGAAACAGAGTTCCCTATATCAAGAGAGGTTAATCCTATACAATTATAAAACGCTTGACTTCCAATATTTTCAACAGAATCAGAAAGTTTTACTGATGATAAATTGTTACATTCACTGAAAGCCCTGTTAGAAATAGTTTCAACAGAATCAGGAATGACAAGTGAAGTAATTCCATCACATTTAGCAAAAGCCTCTCTCCCAATGGATTTAAGGGAAGTAGGAAAAGTTATTGATGTGAAAGAATCATTCTTTCTAAATGCTTTATCACCAATTTCTGTAACCTCAAAATCTCCCAATTTTGAAGGGATTTCTAAAACTGTTTCATTCCCATTATATTCAGTAATACAAGCTTCACTGTTTATCACAGAATAAGTATAATCTCCATAAATAACACTACTAATATTTACGTATTCAAATGGTTCTTTGCATGAAATGGCAAAGGTAATTATTAGAAAAATAATTACCAACAGATTTATTAATTTTTTTCATTAATATAAGTCCTTTAAAATTAAATTTGATAACAAATAACAATTATAACACTTTCTTATGGTTTATTGAAAATTATTTATTAAAAAATGCAGTTTAATTTCAAATTTACATGTAAATGATTAAGAATGAACTATGTTGAATCTTATAAATCCCACTCAAAAGTTATTTGAGCCAAAAAAAAACTGAATGCTTTATGCAATCAGTTTTTGCCGAAAACGAGAATCGAACTCGTACAGCTTATTCAGCCGAGGGATTTTAAGTCCCTTGTGTCTACCTATTCCACCATTTCGGCAATCAAAGGTATCTTAAACATTCAGATTAATATAGTCAATATTTTAGCTTAATTAATCTGAATTTTTTTGTTAATCATTGTTATCATCTTCATCAATTAGCTTAGGATTTGTCTTATGAGGGAGAATCTTCTTAAAAAAAGGTTTTGCTCCTGAGTAAGTTTGTTCAAATTCGGCTTCACTTTCTTTAAGTGCGGATTGCCAAGCTGCTCCAAATCCTGGGGAGTTGATGACCAGACGATCAATTGCAGTTTGATAAACTTGAAGTCTTTGAACTTCTTTTCTTCCTGGTTTAAGAAGAAGATTGGAATTAGTAATCCTAAGATTTTCATTTTCCTTCCTAAGCTTTTCTAGCTCCATTTTAAGACTGCTTATACCATTGGATTCAAGATCCATTCTGTCAGCTAGCATATTTTTGTATTTTTTAATTTCAGTTTCAGATTTATTCTTGTCAATACGTCTTTTTGAAAGTTGCCAAAAATAGACGACTAAGGCAAGAAAAATTCCACAACCAAGCCCTATTAATAGGAATTTTAAAGTTTCACTCATAAAAATCTCCTTAACATGAGATACCAAGATATTACATTAATTTCACTAATCAGACAAGAATAAACTAATAAAATCAGGAAAAACGGTCAATTACTGCTTGTTTTGAATTTTCAATAGCCTCTGGAATCTTTACTCTTCCCTCAAAGGCCTTCATATCTTTAAAACCTGTTCCAGTTAATAAAACACAAACTCTTACATCTGGACCGAATTCATTTTTAAGCTTTTCGGAATCTTTGGTGAAAGCCGCCCAAGCACAAGCTGCTGCGGGTTCAACAAATATTCCACTTTCTTTGGCTAGTTCTAATTGGCTGTTAAAGATTTCTTCATCCTCAACGACAGTTGCCCAACCCCCGGTTTCTTTTATGTAACGGACTGCCATCCGGCCATTTGCAGGACTGGAAACATTAATTGAATCAGCTTTAGTATTAGCATTTGGCAAATCATTCATTTCTCCAGATTCAAAAGCTTTAGCAATTGCATTACTTTTTGAAGATTGGCAACAAACTACTTTTGGTAGATGGTCAATTAAATGAGCTTGCTTTAAATCAAAAAGTCCTTTGCAAACACCGGCAATAATACAACCATCACCAGTTGGTACATAAATTACATCAAATAGTTTTCTATCTGTTTGCTCGAAAAGTTCAATTGAAACACTCTTTTTTCCTTCAATTGTCATTGGATTATAAGCAGTATTTCTGTTAATTCCACCAAAAGCCTTTGTGTACTCAATTGAGAGTGCAAAAGCATCATCATAAGTACCCTTTACAGGAACAACTGTTGCACCATACAAAACTGATTGCATAAGTTTATTAACAGGAGCAGTTTCTGGAACAAACAATATTATTTCAAGACCATAGGCAGCGCCTGCACAACTCATTGCTGCTCCAGCATTCCCTGTTGAAGCAAGAGCTATTTTGTGTTGCTTATGAAATAAAGCTTGAGAAGCTATTAGTTGACTGGCTCTATCTTTAAATGAACCCGATGGCAAAGTACTGTCAAGTTTACAGAAAGTATTCTTAATTCCATATTTTTCAGCTAATCGTTTAGGTTGCATCAAAGGAGTAGGGCCAACTGGAAAAACTTCTGGAGTAACTATTTTATAAGGGAAAAAATCATAAATACTGACTTTGTCTTTTTTTGCTACTTCTTTAAGATCTTTATCATCAAGTCTGACAATTAGATTTCCCTTTTGAAATTTTCCTTTTTCATTTTTTTTACTGCATACAGGACATTGGTACATTACTTTGTCCGTTACAAATTCTTTATTACAATCACTACAAATATATTTAAAATTCATCGTTTTTTCCTTTCAAATTATACAAAGACAGCCGGGAACCCCCGGCTGAAAAAGAATATTTTATCTATTTAAGGAGGCCGACTTCCTTGTTAAACTTATCAATTAAATCGTCAATTTGGTCAATCATTGGTGGCAATTGTTTCCAATAGTCTCTGTCATACCATTGAGCATTAATTTCATCATAAGTTTTACCCTGTTGTTCAACCCAAGTATAGTACTTTAAGTTATGAATACGAAGACGATCGTAATAACCTAATTCAGTTAGGTTTTCAATAGTCTGGTGTCTTAAACATGCCCAGTAAGTCTTGATAGCATCTTCAGTGTTAAATTTGCCTTTTGCTTTAGTTTGTTCTTCAAGACGACTTGTATACATTTCACTGGAATCAGTAAGAACTGTTAATATAACATCATCTTCATCCATTTCATAATATTTAGCCATTTTAATTGCTTGAATAACATTACCAATACCGGAAATACCATAGAGTTTAAGATCATCAAGTTGCTGATCAGTTAGACCCTGTTCTTTAAGATATTTCAAACCTTCGCTTTCATTGAATAAACGGTAAATATCCATACAATCCTGATCATCAATAGCAACAACTGCATCTGTATTCTTTACATTATGAATCCAAGGAACGTGCTTATCACCAATACCTTCAATTCTATGTCCACCAAATCCATTTCTTGTTAAAGTTGGACACTGTAAAGCTTCACCAGCTGAAATTATAATATTTGGATAATGTTCTTTAAGTTTATCACCAGCTGCAAGAGTTCCACCACTACCAGTACTTGAAGCATAACCTCTAACGTTTTCGTCTTTGATGTTGTTTTCTTTGAGAATATCTAAAATAGCATTACCAGTAACATAATAGTGCCAAAGATAATTACCAAATTGGTCAAATTGGTTAAAGATTACTATATGTTCTCCTCTTTCAGCATCAAGTTCATGACATTTATCAAAAATTTCTTTTACATTTGATTCACAACCAGGAGTAGAAATAACTTCTCCTGCAACTGACTTAAGCCAATTAAATCTTTCTTGGCTCATTTCTTCAGGAAGAATTGCAATGCTATCACAACCCAAAAGAACACTGTTATAAGCTCCGCCTCTACAGTAGTTTCCAGTTGATGGCCAAACAGCTTGTTGTGTTTGAGAATCAAAGTTTCCAGTAACAAGTGCTGGTGCAAGACAACCATAAGTAGCACCTACTTTATGAGCACCTGTAGGAAAATATTTTCCTACTAAAGCAAAAATTCTAGCCTTTGTCCCAGTAATTTGTTTTGGAACTTCAATGTAGTTAACACCACCATAAACTCCGCCTTTATCTTTAGGCTCATTTCTCCAAGTTATTCTAAAAAGGTTAAGAGGATTAACATCCCATAAGCCTTCTTTCTTAAGTCCTTCTTTAATTTGTTCAGGAACAAGTTCGGGATTTCTCATTTGTTTGAAAGTTGGTAAGACTATGCCTTTTTCACGGCAACGTGTGATATTTTTCTGTCTTACTTCTTCATTAATATTTAAGTTGATTAACATTATTATCTCCTTCTAGATAAATACAACTAAAAATTTATCACAGCTTGTTAATTTTGTAAATGTTTTTTTTAAATAATTAGTTTTATTATTATTTTTTTTAATAAAAATGAGGTTTAATAAATTTTTGTGTAAAAAAAATGAGTTTTTCACAAAATAACAAAGATGTTGATTTTTCTGATTATTATTGAAAACAAAAATAATAATAAATGGTTTTCAATTTGTATTTTTCAGTGTAATATACATGTCGTGAGGTGCTTGTGGATATTAAAATTGTATGTTGTGATATTGATGGAACCCTTGTTAGGGACGATAAAAGCTTAAGTGAAACCAATAAATATTGGATTAATCGATTAGTTAAAGAAAAAGGTGTAAAATTTGTTTTGGTTTCAGGTCGGATGCTTACTGCTATGAAATATTTTTATTCAAAGCTTAACATTAGAGGTCCCGTTAGCTGTTATAATGGGTGTAGTTTTTACAATGACGATTATGAATTAATTTACGAACACCGCTTAAATAAAGATATTTCAAAAAGAATTCTTTCTGTGGGGAGAAAAGTTGGAATTGATTTAATATTTTTTGATGATACAAAGTGGATTATTGAAGAAAAAGATTCCTATATTTTTAATCAGAAAATTAAATTGTACTTTTGTGAACCAGTTATCAGCAAGTTTGAAGATTTCTTAAAAACTAAAGACAGTAATAAAATTTTAGCTATGGACCCTGATCATTCAAAGATTGAACAATTTGAAAATGAGTTAAGAAAAGAAGAAATAGATGAAAGTTTAGTGACTTTTTATCCCTCAACAAACTTTTTTGAAATTATGCCAAAAGGTTTTGATAAGGGAAGCGCTATTGATGATCTTTCAAGATATTATGGAGTGGAAAAATCTCAAATAATGGCAATCGGAGATGATTACAATGATATTGGAATGCTTGAAAAAGCTGGAGTTTCAATTGGAATGAAAAACTCGGTTCCCCCCGTTTTGAAAATTGTTGATTATATTACTGAAAGTAACATGGAAGATGGAGTTGCAAAAGCAATTCAAAAGTACTTTTTTTAGGAGAATGGGATGATTAAGTTTGATTTGATAGTAATTGGAGCTGGTCCAGCAGGATATGAAGCCGCAATTCAAGCCGGAAAATTAGGTAAGAAAGTTCTAATCATCGAAAAAGAAGAACTTGGTGGAGTTTGTACCAATAAAGGTTGTATACCAACTAAAAGTCTTTTAAATTCTGCAAAACACTTTTTTATTGCAAATAATTCAGAAAAGTTTGGAGTAAAAGCTGAGAATGTCACTTTTGATTATTTAAGAGCAAATGAATGGAAAAACAATACAATTGAAACTTTGCGTTCAGGAATAAAACTAATGCTAGAAAAGCAGAAGATTGAAATAATCAAAGCAGAAGCAAAAATTCTTGATAAAAATACAGTTAAAGTTGGAGCTATAACCTATAAGACGGATTATTTAATCCTTGCAACAGGTTCAAGACCTTTGATTGTAAACATTGAAGGCATTGATGGTCCAAATGTAATGACCAGTGATGAAATACTTAATCTTGAGGTTCTACCCGAAACAATTACAATTATTGGTGGGGGAGTTATAGGAATTGAATTTGCCTCTTTTTTCAATATGTTAAAAGTCAAAGTAACAGTAATAGAAATGATGGAAGAAATCCTTCCTATGATGGACAAAGACTTAGCAAAATTAATGAGACGGGAAATGAAAGAAGTCACTTTTCATTTAGGATGCAAAGTGACTTCAATAGGAAAAGATAACATTACCTTTATCGATAGTAAGAATCATGAAAAAACAGAAAATTGTTCAAAAATACTTTTAAGTAGTGGGCGTCAACCAAATACAGAAGGATTAGAAGTTTTAAAACTTGAAATGTTCAAGAAATGGATTAAAGTTGATGATAGGTTAAAAACCTCAGAAGATAATGTTTATGCAATTGGGGACTTAAACGGTAAAAGTCAACTGGCTCATAGTGCTTCTAAAATGGCTGAAATTGCAGTTGATAATATTTTTGGTAGCAAAACTAAGAAGATGAATTGGAAAGCAATTCCTTGGGCTTTATATTCTCAACCTGAAGCTAGTGGTTGTGGCTTGACTGAAGAAGATGCTATTAAAGAAAACCTAGATTTTAAGTGTGGAATTTCTTTTATGAGAAGTAATGGAAGATTTCTAGCAGAAAATGAAAAGAAATCAACTGGGAAGGTAAAAATCATAGTAGATTCAAAAACAGATGTAATTCTTGGAATCCACATGATAGGCCCCTACTCAAGTGAAATGATTTGGCCAGCAGGAGCTTTAATTGAAAATAAAATAACTGCTAAACAAGTAGCTGCTTCAGTATTTGCACATCCAAGTATTTCAGAAACTATAAGAGAAGCCTGCTTGGCAATTGAGGAATAAAATGTTTGAAAATAAAACAAAAGAACTTGCTTTAAATTTGGACTCAATTAATTTTTCCTTTGATGGTTTTATTTACAACCCATTGGACTATGCTTGGGATAATCATAAAAAATACCTTGAAAAATATTTACTTAAATCAAGTAAAGTTCTTTTTTTAGGAATGAACCCTGGCCCTTTTGGTATGGTACAAACAGGTGTTCCTTTTGGTGAAGTTAATTTTACAAAAGATTACCTCAAAATTGATGGAAAAGTATTCCAGCCTGAAAAGATGCATGAAAAACGCCAAATTTTAGGTCTTGATTATCCTCGAAGTGAAGTTAGCGGAAAACGTGTTTGGACTTTCTTTAGTAAATATTATCCTGATTGTAGAGATCTTTTTTCAAAGTATAGTGTAATGAACTATTGTCCTTTAGCCTTTGTTGATGGAGGAAAGACAGGAAAAAATATCACACCGGATAAACTTTCTAAAGAAGATCAAATTGCCTTGTCTTATTATTGTGATAATTACCTTGCTGATTTAGTCAAGAGAATGGATTTTGATTACCTAATTGGAATTGGACGCTATGCGGAGAAAAAGTTAAATGAAATTGCCCTTAGAATAAACTATAAAGGAACTGTTGGTTTTGTACTCCATCCTAGTCCAATGAATCCTTCGGCGAATAAAGGTGATTGGGGAGAGACTGCCTTAGGCCTGCTAAAAAATCTTGGAGCTTGGTATGATTAAAGCCTACGCTAAAGTGAATTTGCATCTTCAAATAGGTCAAATATTAGATAATTCTTTACATGAAGTTTTTTCTCTAATTCAAAAAATAGATTTATATGATGAGCTTGAAATTGAAGTAAAAAAATCAGACAAAACTAATGTTAAAATAATTGGCATGGAAGACTTTAAAATTGATGAAACCAATTCAATGGAAAAGGCAGTTAGAATTTGGTGTTTTTATAATAAGATAAATGCAGAAGTTAATATAAAAATAAAAAAGAATATTCCCCTTCAATCCGGTCTTGGTGGACCTAGTTCTGATGCTGCTTGTATCCTTGAAGAACTAAACTCTTATTTTGATAGAAAGAATGATTTAAATAAAATAGCTCTTGAAGTTGGAAGTGATGTACCTTTTTTTGTTTCTGGGTTTAATGCAGCAATTGTTGGTGGAACTGGAGAAATAATTCAAAAAATAGAACCAAAGAAAGACCTAAAAGGGTTTGTTTTAATCCCTAAAGGAAAACAAATTAGTACTGCTTGGGCTTTTAAAGAACTTGATAAATTTGAAAAAAAACCTTTCTGGACAAAAGAAAAACTAATTTCTGTTTATCAAGATGAAATTAAAGATTGGAATTTTGAAAATGATTTTTCCCTTGTAAATAAAAAGCCAAAATTTAAATTCTTAAATAATTTAAACAAAGAGGAAGTTCTTTTTTTAAGTGGAAGTGGAGCTGCTTGGATTCTTATAACTAATAAAACAAAAATTAATGAATTAGATAATGATATTTATAAAATAAACTTTTTAAGTTAAGATTTATATAAATCTTTGGTGGCCTGTTCCCTTTACTTCTCAATTTTGACAGTTTATCCTTATAAAGTAAGGAAATAAAAATTTTATTACTTTATGGAGGTAAAAAATGAAGAGAAGTATCACCGTCGCTTTATTAGTTTTTTTTGTTTTAACAGCAATATTTTCTACAGAGAATAATTCTTTAATTAATAAGGAAAATGCTCCAATAAAATTCTTTGGAGAAGCAGAGTCAGGTTTTTTTGCAGTCACAGGACATACTATTCAAATAGGGACCTCAGGAACAAATTTCAATTATCTAACTCAAGGTGGACAGGAAATTTTACTTCCTTTTCAGCGTTTTAATGTAGGTGCTACATTATTTGACAAACATAGAATTTCTTTTCTTTATCAACCACTGGAAATAAACACAACAGTAAATTTTAGAGAGGCTGTAACTATTGATGGGGTTTTGCAGCAAATACTGTAATGGATTTAAAATATGGGTTTCCTTTTTATCGAGTAACCTATTCTTACGATTTGCTAGAAGATAAAAATAGAATATTAGCAGTTGGTGCTGCTTTGCAAATAAGAAATGCATCCATTGTTTTTAAAGCAGCTGATGGCTCAAATATAACAGTTTCCCAAAACGTTGGACTTGTACCAGCCTTAAATATCTATTCTAGATGGGAGCTTCCTTCAGGAATAAATCTATCTTTGGATATTACTGGATCATATGCTTCATCGGCATTGATAAATGGAGCTAGCTTTGATTTTGAAGGATCACTTTTGGATGCCTCCTTGCGGATGGGTTACCGTTTAAAAAATCAGATGGAGATATTTTCCAATTTAAGATTCTTAGGAGGAACCTCAAAAGGTATTAGTGAGTATCCTAATACAGCTTGGTCCCAATCAGTAGAACAATACACTTCTAATAATCTTGGAACATTTTCAGCTACCTTAGGATTGACAATTAGATAATTTTATCCAAAAACTCCCCATAATGTGGATTTTATAGGGATAAATGAAAATATTTTAATAATTAACTTTTTAAGTTAAAGAAAAGGGCTAGACATAACAAACCTTTTTTTTTATTATATGTTGACTTTGGGATGTAGCCAAGAGGTTAAGGCTCCGGTTTTTGGTGTCGGCATCGTAGGTTCGAATCCTGCCATCCCAGTTTGCAATGGTAATTGAAATATCAAATTTCAATGAGAGTAGGAGGAATGTTGTGGTTGAATTGAAAGCAATTCTAAGAACAGAAGATTTCGGTAGTGCAGGTTCAAGACGTTTATTAAAGCAGGGGAAAATGCCTGCAGTAGTTTATGGTAAAAGTGAACCAAGGCATATAATAGTGAATGACAAAGATTTTTGCCTCTTACTAAGAAAAAGCCTGCGTGGAGATAAATTGGTTCTTATTCTTGATGGGAAAGAAATCAATTGTATTTTAAAGGATTATCAAGATGATTACTTGACAGGTGTTGTAAAACACGCTGATTTCCTTGAAGTATAGAAGATTATTATGTTACTGATAGGACTTGGAAATCCAGGACCTGAATATGAAAAGACACTTCATAATGTAGGTTTTGAAGTGACAAAAAAGATGGCGGCGTTTTTAGAAATAACCTTTCGAAAACGCTGTTTTCGTTTATATAGACAGGCTCAAAAAAAAGAGAAAAATAATTATATAAAAATAATTCAACCCCTTACTTACATGAACAATAGTGGGTTAATTTTCAAAGAAACTTCCCTTTTTGTTCTTTCTAGAACTGAAAAAGAAGTTGTAATAGTTTGTGATAATATGGATTTAGACCCTGGAATGATTCGAATTAAAAGAAGGGGAAAACCAAGTACTCATAAAGGATTACGTTCTATTGAAAGTGAAATAGGAGATTTGGATTATATTATCGTATATGTAGGAATAGGTCGCCCTTTAGCAGGGGTAACTGTCGTGGACCATGTACTGTCTAAGACAACTAATGAAAACAAAGAACTCATAAAAATGGGAGAACAAAAAGCTTTTCAAGCTGTTTTAGATTTATATCAAGGGAAAACTCTTGAGGAGGTTCAGTTTGAATTCAATGGAAAAAAGAAAAACTGAAACTGAGAAAAAATTACTTGATGGAGTTTTAAAGTTTTTCAAAGAAAATGAAATTGATACAAAAGCCTCAAAGTTTGTGGTTGGATTTTCAGGTGGTGCTGACTCACTTTGTTTACTCTACCTAATGAAAACCCTATTTCCCTCTTCTCAAATTACTGCAGTTTATGTTAATCATAAAATAAGACCTAATGAAGAACTTGAAAAGGAAATCCAATTAAATAAAAATAATTGCAATAGAATTGGTGTTCCTTTAACTGTTCTTGAGATTGAAGATGGCCAAGTGTTTAAACTTAATAAGAAAGAAAACTTGGGAGAAGAAGCTGCATGCAGAATTCTAAGATATAAAAAGTTGGAAAATTTTTGTGAAGAACAAGGATTTGATTATATTCTTACTGCACATAATAGAACGGACCAATTGGAAACAGTAGCAATGCGCCTTATTAAGGGAAGTTCTATTGTTAGCCTAAGAGGAATTTACCCTGTTAGAGGGAAAATAATAAGACCTGTCTTAGAGCTTGAAAGACAAGATTTTGAAAAATGTTTAAAAGAAAGTGGGTTTACCTGGTCTGAGGACAGTACAAACACAAATAACAAGTATCTAAGAAATTA
>JBAYZQ010000030.1:0-17189 GCA_041672385.1 Sphaerochaetaceae bacterium
ACCAAAAAAATACCTTTTCTGTGTAAATGAAATATTCCACCCATAATGATTATAACCTTTGCATTATCCCTGCAAAGGACTCTCTTCAGATGCTTTTCAAGCCCAAGTTATTTGGCAAAGTAACCCATGATACCCCGAACTTTTCCAACTTATCTGATACATAATCAGAATTAAAGCGAATATTGTAGACGTCTAAAATCTATGGCTTTGAGAACTTGATATTATCTATTGTTTTAAGTTTACAAATTTGGGATACTAGGTTCATAAAAAAAGGCCAAAACGAATAGTTATAAAACCATAAGTTTTGACCTAATATTTAACCTTTTATTTAAAGTAGTAATTTCTAAACAAAAAGATTTACATCACAATCACTAGCAGCATCCATGTAGGTTGCAACTCCACCAATTTCGGCACCATCAACAAGTTCTTCAGCAGTAATTCCCATAATATCCATAGACATTTGACAGGCGACAAGGCGAACCCCATTTTCTTGTGCTGTTTTGAACATTACTTCTAGTTGATCCACATTTTTCTTTTTCATTCTGGATTTCATCATTTTTGGTCCCATTCCAGAAAAATTCATATGACTCAGTTTCAAATCATTCATATTCTTTGGTAACATAGCGCCAAACATCTTTCCCATGAAGTCTTTTTTAACCTTGTGGTCAGGCTTTTTTCTCAAAACGGATAGTCCCCAGAAAGTAAAGAACATGGTGACTTTCTTTCCACTGGCAGCGGCTCCATTAGCCAAAACTAAAGAAGCTAAAGCTTTATCAAAATCATTTGAGAAAACTATTAAAGAAGCTCCATTTTTATTTACTGTCATGCTATTATTCAAATCCTTTGTACCCTTTTCGATTAAAGCTTCGCTTACACCTTTTTCTCGAGAAGAAGAAATCAATTTGTTACCCGTTAATTTACACCAAGAAACTACATCTCTAGAAAAGCCAGGGTCAGTTGCACTAATTTTTAGTAATTCCCCATCTTTTAAATTGTCAATCTCATTTTTAAGTTTCACAATCGGACCAGGACATTGTAATCCACAGGCATCCACAACTAGTTTTGCTGTTTCAGTTAGTTTACTATTGCTGTTATCATGTTTATCCATTTTAATTACCTTTTCATCTTTCATCTTCAAAAGTTCACGATCTAAAATCATAGAATGCCAAGTTTTATATCCACCTGTTAAATTGAAAACTCTACTAAAACCATGTTGAACTAAAATTCTTTCTGCTATATAACCCCTTAGACCCATAGAACACATTAGGATAATATCTTTATCTTTTGGAATTTCATCTAAATGGTCTCTTATTTCACCATGGACCAAATGCATAGCATTCTCAATTGTTCCTAGTTGATACTCATCATCTGATCTAACATCAATTAACAAAGCTCCGTTAGAAATCATTTCTTCCGTTTGCCTGTAATCAATTGTATGAGCCAAACCATCTATATCATTTTCAGCAATAAAACCAAGCATGTTTATTAAATCTTTGGAACTATTAAAAGGTGGTGCATAAGATTGCTCAAATTCAGCCATATCAAAAATTGTTCCTCCCATACCCATCAAGGCAGAAATTACATCAATTTTTTTATCAATACTTCTGTATCCAACAGCTTGTCCACCTAAAATTTTTCCAGTCTTGGCTTCATAAAGAACTTTTATAGAAACGGGAAGACTCCCAGGATAGTAACCTGCATGGTCTGTGGCATGAGTAACAGCAACTTTATAATCAACTTTCATATTTTCTAAAGCTCTTTCATTGACTCCCACACTTCCTGTATTCAAATCAAATACTTTAGCAATACAAGTTCCCTTTGTTCCAGGATAAGTTCTACATTTACCAGTAACAATGGCATCAGCAACTAGCCTAGCCTGTTTGTTGGCAGGACCTGCTAAAGCGATTGCAACTTCTTTATATTCTATAGCATCACCAATTGCGTAGATATCTTTTAAATTAGTTTGAAATCTTTCATCTACAACAATATGGCCTCTTTTTCCCAAATTAACACCACATTTTCCTGCAAATTCTGTATCAGGTTTTACCCCAATGCTCAAAATAACAAAATCAACATCTTCTATTACTTCTTCTGGTAATTGAACTTCAAGTTTTCCATCAACTTCCTTAAATCCCTTTAAAGGTTTATTTATGTACAAATGAACGTTATTATCGTGTAAAGTTCTATGAACTGAACTTGCCATATCAGGATCAAGATTAAGCATAACTTGACTTGCAGCTTCAACCAAGGAAACATCAAGTCCTCTTTCTATAAGATTTTCAGCCATTTCTATTCCAATAAAACCACCACCAACTACAACAGCTTTTTCTGCTCCATCCATTGCTAAAACAACTTTATCGATATCTTCAACATTTCTTACAGTAAGAATTTTATCATTTTTTATACCTTTTATAGGTGGAACAAAAGCCTTACTACCTGTAGATAAAACCATTGCATCATAGTTTACTTTTTCTTCTTTTCCTGTCAAACGATTAATAGCGATTACTTCTTTCTTTTCATTATCAAAAGAAACAACTTCGGTATTTGTTCTTAAATCAGTCCTAAATGGTCCTGTAAAAGTTTCTTCAGAAGTTACAAAAAGTTTTTCTCTATCTTTAATAACACCGCCTGCATAATAAGGAAGCCCGCAGTTTGCAAAACTAACATATGGTCCCTTTTCAAACATAATAATGTTTGCATCTTCATCCAATCTTCTTAATCTGGCTGCAGTTCCGGCACCGCCGGCTACGCCACCAACAATTACGTAAGTTTTACTCATTAGTCTCAACTCCTTCTTTTATGGCTTTCTCAATATAAGAGGGTAAACAACTTTTACAATTATTTAATTCATATAAAGCTGTATCTCCTTTATCTGTTAAGTAAAAACAAATACCTCTTTTATCGGCATCTTCTACTTCTCTCAACACAAATCCTTTTTTTTCAACTGCTGAAGTCAACCGACTTACCCTTGAAACAGAAAGGTTCATTTTTTTTGCGATTTGAGTATTTTTATGAACTCCATCACTAAGAACACATAAAATAGAGGCTTCATTTACTGTAAGTCCCAGTTCTCTTTTCATGTGATTTTCAGTTTCGTTAATATCACAAATCAATTTTCTTAATCCACATAAATCTAACATTATCAATCCTTTTTTATCGTTTGTTACTAGCAATAGTTGCTATTAACAAGATAATACGGTTTACTAAATTTGTCAATATTAATTTCCAAATCAGTAAAGAATTATTTATAAAAAAAAAGAACCTGCCCCTGAGGACAGATTCAAACCATAAAAATTATAATGTTAAATTTAGAATAAAAAAATCTATTTTCTGTTTGGATGGCTCTGATGATGAGGATACTTTTCCCAAAGTTCATCAGCTACTACTTTCCAATTTTCTGAAGCCTTTTTGCACTTATCACAAAGATTATGTACATCTTCCGGAAATTCAAAATCAGTAGACTTTGCCCCGCTTTCATCAACCATTTTGGCTAAAGCTCCATAATTATCCAATAGAGGACAAGGTCTTAGGTAGTTATCACTGAAAGGTTGACCTTTTCTATAAGCCATGAAGAGTGGATTCTGATAAGCTTCAAGAAGCGTATGTTCATGAATGTTTGTATCGCTATAATGTATAAAAGCACAAGGCTCAATATCTCCACCTGCATTTATATGAAGATATCTACGTCCTCCAGCAATACACCCATTTACAAATTCTCCATCATTCCAGAAGTCCATAGTAAAAATTGGTTTGGTCTTTCGATAACCCCTTACCTTATAATACATCTCTTGTCTTTGTTCTGCAGTTGCCATAAGATCAGGTACTGCATTCACACCAACTGGCATATAGGTAAAAATCCAAGCAAACTTTGCACCTTTTCCAATAAGGAAATCAAAGTATTCCTCACTACCAATTACATCTGCATTTTTCTTTGTATAGCACAAGGATGCACCAAATGGAAGTTTTTTAGCCTTTAAAATCTCCATAGCATTCATAACTGCTTTAAAAGTTCCCTTTCCTCTTCTGAAATCAGTAGACTCTTCATAACCCTCAATGCTTATTGCAGGAATAAAGTTTTTTACCCTTAACATATCATCTGCAAATTTCTCATCAATCAAGGTTCCATTAGTAAATGCCAAAAATTCACAGTCTGGATGAGCTTCACACAAACGAATTATGTCGGCCTTTCTAACTAGTGGCTCTCCACCTGAATAGATATACATATAGGTACCAAGTTTAGTTCCCTGTTCAATGATTTTATTTAAGCAATCATAATCCATATTTAACTTATTACCATAATCAGCAGCCCAACACCCAATACAATGTAGGTTACAAGCACTGGTTGGATCCATAAGAATTGCCCAAGGTACATTACAATTGTATTTATTTGAATTCTCAACTTGTTTTTGAGCACCTAAGAAAGATGCATTAACTACAAAATTTGTAAAAGCAGTTTTGATTATTTCACTATCAATATCATGAAAAAGACTCATAATCAATTTATACCAGTTATTGTCTGGATCACTTAAGTAAGAACTAATTACTTCAGTCTGTGATTTAATTACTCCTTTCTTATCATGTTTTTGTAACCATTCAAGCACCTTCATAATATTCTTTTCAGGATCTTTCTGAAGATAAGGAATAACTTTCTTTATTCCGTAGGCCTTCAAGGTGTTTGTAAATTCATTTGCCATTTTTTCCCTCTCTAAATCAATTTATATAAATATATTAATTTACAAAAAAACTTAAAACTATAACCAAAAAAAAATTAAAGGGAAATTTTTAGACAAAAGGTAAAAAATGTTACATTTGTAAACAATAATTTTTTTTTAACCATTGCATTTTTTATTGCTAAGTTTATTATATAAAAATATGAGAAAAGAAACTTTAATGCATACCACCATACAAAACATAGTAAAAAATAGATTAAATAAAGTTAATCTAGATACCAACCGTTCACTTAGACAATTAATCGATTATGGAAGAACCTTTTCCACTGGACGTTTTCAAAAATACTATTTGGATTTAATACAAACAGCTTTGAAAAATGATAATTCTAATTATTTTGAACTTATTAAGAAGTTAACAAAAGAAACTGATCAAGCCCGAGTTCTTGATTTTTTTATTAATCTTGGCTATGACAGTTGGACCTATAATGCAAATATCATAAGAAAAAAAACTGAAGAACTTAAGATTAACATTCCTTGGATGCTTTTGTTAGATACAGACGAAAATACAACTTTAACAAATGAAGAATATATTATAAGCCAAGGAAAAGAATTAGGAATAAACAGTTTTTTAATTAATACAAATTCCAATTTAAGCCTTGAAAGAGCCATGAAATTGGCAGGAGAATTTCCAAGAGCTTGTTTTGTTATAAAAGCAAAAACCTCTTTTTGTGAAGAAATCTCTTCATCCTCACCAACTAACTGTTTTCTTCTTCTTGATTCAGATGATAATTTTAGTTTAGAAATTTTTAACAAACTAAAAGAAAAAAAACTTCTTCTTGGAACTTATTCACAAGAAATGGACTTTAATAATGTTGATAAAATAATGAAAAGGAATTCTAAAAATGGAATTTTATTTACCTTTTTAATCAACAAACAACCTAATGAAAAAGTTTATCAAGAAGTTCTTAGAACAAGAAATCAATTGGATTACCCAATGATTTTGGTTGATTTATTTGAAGATTTTCAAGAAGTAAACAAAATAATTAGTAACAACAATACAATTTTGCAAATTTCTAATAATGAAGTCCTTATTGGATCAAAAAACACTGATTTTTGTTTCCACACTTTTTCTAATTCCAACAAGAATACTCTCTTAGAGATATTAAAAAAGGAAAGCACTAACCAACAATAATGTCAAGATCGTCCATTATTTTATTTGTAAATTCAATAAATTCGTCAGCATTCATTTGTTCTTTGTCAGTACACAACCATTTTTTTATAGATAGTATAATAACATCTGTTATAATATCTGCCAGAAAGGCCTTATGTTCTCTTTCATTAAAACTTTCAGCAATGTATTCCAAAATCAAAGGCTTTAAGTTCTCACTTAAAAAATCAAAAAGAGAATTCTGACCATCAAATCTAAGAGCATTTGAGTAGAAAACTCTATTTTTATAAAAATACCTAAAGGAAACTGCAAAAAAGGTTTTTAAATTTTCAGCATCATTCTTTTGAAGTTCGTTAGTATATTCACTAATGAAAATCCAATTCATCAATTCAAATTTATTCGGAAAATGATAATAGAAGGTTTTACGATTGAGTCCACAATTATCACAAATATCCCCTACTGTAATTTTTTCAAAACTTTGTTCTACCATGAGTTCTTTTAGACTTGTAGCTAAAGCTTTTTTTGTGATAACAGTGTTACTCATTATTCCTCCACTTCGCGAATTTTCCTTTCTTTAGCAATTAGAGAAAGAAACTCTTTGCTTCCACCTATACAAATAAAAATTCCTCCCACAAAAGAAAGGCTAAAAAAAACGAACAATGAAACGTCTGTAAACAATAAACCCAAAAGGGAAATAATAATCATTAAATAACCTTCAAACCCTTTTTTAGAAGCAAAGGATAAAGAAGAAAAGACCAAAAGAAGGGCTGAAAGAAACAAAGAAATTTCTATTTTTCCAAACATGGTATTTTGTCCACTTCCAGAAGTTAAAACTCCTACCGCATCAAATCCGAAAAAAATGGTTAAAAACAAAAGAACACTAGCTGTCCAACCAATTAATGCACCTGATTTTTTCATTTCTGCACCTCCTAAAAGTCCTTTTATTTTGAATTAAAAAAAGGTTTGTCTATTACTATTATTTTACTTGTTTTTGGAGGAAGCACAACCTTTAAATTTCCTTTTTCGCCGGTAAAATAATCATAATAGGCATTACTAACAAAACTATCTATGGTGATTATACTTTCTTTATTATTCCTATTCAACATTAGAACAATAGCTTTTTCTTTATTGTATCGGGCAAAAGTCATGCTATTTTCTGAATTATTAAGTGTTTTATACTGACCAAACGAAAATAAGTTTTTATTTTCGTTTCTTAGTTTTCCCAAATTTTTATAAAGTATATAAAAATCTTTGTTCCATTTATTTTTATCCCAAACCATTGGATAACGAGAATTTTCGATACTATCAACTTTTCCCTCTAGCCCTATCTCATCCCCATAATATACACTTGGCATTCCTGGAATCAAATAAAGCAACATTATACATCCACTATAAATATTAAAATCAAAAATTTTTTGATTGTTATGGAGTCTTGAAGTATCATGACTATCAATTAAATTAAACTGGAAATAAATCATCTGTTGTAACATTGAATCAAAGACTTGATCTAAATTATCTGATAACTCTTTTCCAGTAAAAGGCCTCTCTTTTGAAGGTTCAAATTCTCCATATGACCTTTGGAAACAATCTCTTTCACCGGCCCATCTTCTTATAATTCGGCCACTACCTACATAGTTCATAGTAGCATCCCAAATATCTCCCTGTAAAAATTCACTGCTATCTTCCCAATCTTCCCCAACTAAATAAGTTTGGCTGTTTTCTTCTCTTACAGCTTCTCTAACTTCAGACCAAACTTCTTTGCAAAAATTGTCTTCTTTAAAAACCCCTACTTGATTTGCAACATCTAATCTCCATCCATCTTGTCCAAAATCCTTTTTTAAGAATTTTCTCATAACAGAATTTTCTCCCCGATATATCAAATCTCTTAATTTATCACTTGAATAATTTAATTGAGGAAGAGTATTTACATTATTCCAAAATTCATAACTTCCATCTTCTTTCCTGTAATAGAATTCGCTAAATTTTCCATTTTGCTTAGCATCCAAAAACCAAGGATTTTGAGATCCTGTATGGTTTATTGAAATATCAGTTATTACTTTTATTCCATTTTTATGGAGAGTCTCAATCATTCGTTTGTAGGCTTCATTTCCACCTAGCTTTTCATCTACATTAAAAAAATCTATACAATCATAGCGATGCGTAGTAAGAGAACTTGCAATAGGGTTCAAATAAACTGCATTTATACCAAGTTCTTTAAAATGTTCAATCGAATCTTCAATACCTTTTAAGTCTCCATTATAAAAATCAAGACAATGTCCTTCTTTAAAATTTAGAGGTGGATCTTCCCAGTTCATAACTTTTACTCTTCCACCATCAAATTCATATTCATTATTCTTAGCACCTACTGTCTCATCTCCTTTCTTAAATCTATCAGGAAATACTTGATAACAAGTACTTGAACTTACCCACTCTGGTTCTTCAAGATTACTTTTTAATAAAAAGGCACAATTATTAACAGGAAGCAAGGTTTGAACTCCAAATCTTGTTATATAGACAGTATTTATATTTTCATCTTCTTCATATTGAAAATTAAAATACCATCTTAAATCCACTTTTTTCATAAAAAAATCAATTTCATAGAAAGATTCATTTTTATTCATAGGTAAATGGTTAATAAACCCATTTTCTAAAAAACAAAAATCGGCTCTTTTTATTTTAAGTTCTGTATTAACAAAAATACTTATTTTAATTTTATCTCCTACTTTGGGAAAAAGTGGATTTACATATAAACTGCTTATTCCTGTATCAAAATTCATCATAATTATTCCTTCTTAGTTGACCGGTTTACTTCGAGAGTTTACAATACAAAAGTTGAATTTGTAAAGTCAACCGCTTTTAGTATATTACAAAAATGAGGTTTTATGGAAAATATTAAGTATAGTGGAATTCTTCTTCACCCTACAAGTCTTCCTGGAAATAATGGAATTGGAGAACTGGGAAAAGAAAGTTATAGGTTTGTAGACTTTTTAGCTGAAACTCATACCAAATTTTGGCAAACCTTACCTTTAGGTCCAACTGGTTATGGAGATTCACCCTATGCCCCAAGATCCACCTTTGCTGGTAATGAACTTCTAATCTCACTGGATTTATTAATTGAGCAAAGCTTTATTTCCGAAAAAGATTTAAATAATAAGCCAATTTTTAATAAAGGAAAAATAAATTTTGGAACTTTGATAAATTGGAAAATTCCTATTCTTTTTAAAGCCGCTGAAAATTTCTTAAAAAAAGAAAATAAAGACTTTGAAGAATTCATAAAAATAAATTCATTTTTTCTTGATGACTATTCAATGTTCATGGTATTGAGTAGAAAATATAATGATCAGCGATGGTTCAGTGTTTGGGATAAGAAGTATGCCAACAGAGAAGAAAATGCTTTAAAAACTTTAAGAACTCAAGAATCTACCAAGCTGAAAATCTGGTGTGTTTTACAGTATTTTTTCTTTTCTCAGTGGATGAGATTAAAGAAATATGCAAATGATAAAGGAATCCAAATAATTGGAGATATTCCAATATTTGTTTCTTCAGATAGTTGTGATACTTGGAGTAACCCATCTTTATTCAATCTTGATTCTGAGGGTAATTTCTCAACTGTTTCAGGTTGCCCTCCTGATTGTTTTTGTCCAACAGGACAACTATGGGGTAATCCAACTTATAATTGGGAAAAAATGAAAAAAAACAAATACTCTTGGTGGATTAAGCGAATATCAGAGGTGGCTAAAACCTGCGATATTCTCAGAATTGACCATTTTAGAGGTTTTGAATCCTATTGGTCCATAAAAGCAGGAAGTTTAAATGCCGTAGATGGGATTTGGGAAAAAGGACCAGGATATTCATTATTTAAACAAATAAAAAAAGAAATACCAAATATAAAAATTATTGCTGAAGATTTAGGTTTTATAACGGATAAAGTAGAAAAGCTTCTAAAAGAAACCAATTATCCTGGGATGAGAATTCAGATTTTTGGTTATGAAAAAATTAACGGAAAATTTAACCTAAGTAATAACTATTTACCCAAGAACTATCCTTATAATACTGTAGCTTACACTGGAACTCATGATAACCAAACTTTAGTCGGTTGGTTTAATACCCAAGATGAAGAATTTAAAAATCTTCTTCTAAAATACTATAATACCAATGAAAATAAAATATTTGATTGTATACTTTTAGATCTATTCTCTTCAAATGCAAAATACACAATTATTCCAATTCAGGATTTACTAAAACTCGATGACAAAGCTAGAATGAATACTCCATCAACTTGCAGTGATCATAACTGGACTTGGCGATTAGAAAAGGATCAATTAAATCAAAAGATCTCTAAATTTTTAACCTTTCTCAACGAAAAATCAAAACGTAATTTCTAAGTGCCAAATCCATTAAGAAAAAAGTTTTATTTTAGTTTACTTTTTAAAATACTAAAAACTTCCTCTGGACTTCCAGATGCATCAATATCAATAATTAAACCTTCATTTTTGTAATAATCAATCAAAGGTTCAGTTGATTCTTTGTAAACAGAAAGACGATTTTTAATTGCATCTTCTTTGTCATCAGGTCTTTGATACAAAGGTTCTCCAGTTTCATCATCAATGCCTTCAACTTTAGGAGGATTATAAATCAAATGATAAATTTTACCAGTTGATTTACACATTCTTCTTCCACTTAATCTTTTTACTACAATATTATTATCAAGTTGAAAATTAATAACAGCATCAAGGTTAACCATTTTTTTCAAAGAATCAGCTTGTACAACTGTCCGGGGAAAGCCATCAAGAATAAAGCCTTTTTTACAGTCAGCTTCCTTAAGCCTTTCTTCTACCATAGCGACGGTAACTGAATCAGGAACAAGATCTCCACTGGCAAGAATTGCCTTGACCTTTTTCCCAAGTTCTGTTTCATTTTTTATCGCATTCCTGAAAAGATCACCAGTTGAAATATGGGAAATTCCATAATAATCTTTAGCTTGCGAAGCTATTGTTCCCTTTCCAGCGCCGGGAGGGCCTAAAAATACTAAATTCATAAATTATCCTCTTTAATATCTATTAATTTATCAATAGAATATAACTAGTAATTGTAAAATTTCAAGGTTTACAATAAAATAAACGGAGTAAATTAAGATTTTTGGAGAATAAAATGAATAAAATTACGTTAAATGCAACGGATTTAGACGGTTATCTAACACAAACAGATAAAAATACAATTTCTAAGCTTGATGAGTTATACAAAAACTCACTTTCGGCTTGTACTGAAATCAATAGCTTTAATGATGTAAATAAAGTAGTTGATGGAAATGAAAAACTTGTAAAATCTGCTGCAGAAATTGGAAAATACTTAGAAAACGTTGCCTCAAAAGAACCAAGAATCCATGTTTATTCTTTTGATACTCCTCAAGAGCAACATGGTGAAGCCTCTAGACTAATTGCAAAATTACGTTCCCCTAAAACAAGCCATGAAGAATTTGTTTATTATATACAAAGGGCTTATGAGCTCTTGTTTTCACATGTTTTTGCTAATGCTGCTCTTCCAAAAAAACGCAGTATAATAACCCCTACTCCAGTAGATATTCCTGTACAAAACTACGCAGCTCACAAAATACCAGATGTAGATTCAGTGACAAAAAACACTGTTATGTGTGTAATGCTTCGTGGAGCTTTACTTCCCTCTATGATTATAAGTAAAGAAATTCAAGATTATTCATCCAACAATTTTATTACTCCTTTTGCACTATTTAAAATAAAAAGAGATGAATCTAAACATGAAAAAAATATGGTTTATAATCTAGATCTTGATAGAAGTTTTTTTAATCTTGAAGAACTTGATGGTAAGGATTTGATTTTTGCAGATCCAATGAATGCAACAGGTGGTTCCCTTATCACAATAATAAAATATTTAACTGATTCTGGAATAAAACCAAAATCAGTAAAATTCATTAATGTTATTAGTGCACTAAAGGGAAGTCTTAGAATTATAAGAAGTATAGAAAATTGCCATGTTTATACACTTTGGATGGATCCAGTTTTAAATGAAAAAGCCTATATACTTCCAGGACTTGGAGATGCAGGTGACCGGTTAAATGGTATTGATTCTGCTGACAACCCTAGAAACATGATACAATTAATGGCAGATTATGGAACTAATATCACTTCTTTATATAGATCTCAGGTAAAAAAAATTGAAGAAACAGTACTGGGTTAAATTATTAATATTAATATTTTTTCTCTTTTTATGTTTGGGATGTAAAACGTTACTAGATGAAAATCAAATAACTAGTGCATCGATTGACTTGGCTGAGGCAAAACTCAGTCAAGGTCAGTTAAAACAGGCTATTAGTGTATATACAGACACTTTAGAGATAATTGAGAATGAAAAACTTTTCTACAACAAACTTCTACTTCTAATTGAAGATAAAAATTATGAAGAAGCAGACAAATTTGCTATTTTAGCTTTTCAAAAATACCCCTACTTTTTAAAATTTTTAAAGGCTAGAATCCAGATTAATTTAGATCAAAATAATTATGAAGAAGCAATTAAAATTGCAAATCAAATTCTTGATTTATCTGCTTTTGATGATGATGCAATTAGCATAATTTTAAAAGTTTTGAAAGACCAAAACCAAAACCAAGAGCTCTTCTTACGTGCTAAAGAATTTTATGAAAAGGGCTATATAAATGATGAAATCCTTAGCATTTTATCACAAAACGATACTTCTTATCTGGGAATAGAATCCTATTATTTAGAGAAAGAAAATTCCAACAGCAGCACCGATAAAAATCCAGATTAGTGGATGCCAATTCTTAAATTTTAATATAAGAATAAACAATGCTATAAAAACTAAAAAATTAATCCAAAGAATTTGTGGACCCTCAAATAAAGAAATTTTAGCTATACTTAACCAAGCAAACGTTAGTAAACCTAAAGCAACCGGTCTTATAACAAGTAATACATTTTGTACAATTAATTCCTGTTTAAAGCGAATCAAAAATCTTGAAATAAGCATTATTATTATTAAAGAAGGTAAAATCTCTCCCAGCGTTGCAACAACTCCTCCGAAAACAGAGGCAACTGTATTTCCAACATAAGTAGCCATGTTTATACCTATTGGTCCTGGAGTTGATTGACTTACGGCTATCATATCAGCTAGCTCTTTAACAGAAAACCAATTTGGAAATTTTAAGCTAAGATCTATTAAAAATGGAACTGTAGCTGGGCCTCCACCAATAGCAAAAAGACCTATTTTAAAGAATTCCCAAAATAAAGTTAAATAAATCATGTATTTTTCCCTTTAACTTCTTTTTTTACAACAATGAAATGAAAAATTAGACCAATTACCAAAGCCATTATTACTAAAATCGTAGAGCTAATATTCAAAAGCAATTTTAATGACAAACAACCGAAAATCAATACTATAAAGAAAAAATTTATTTTATTACTTTTGATTAATTTCATTACTGCTTTTAAAATTAAAGCACATACGGCTATTCTTATTCCAGCAAAAGCTTTAATAAGATAAATATTATTTTGATACTTTCGAATAATAGTACCCAGAATGGTAATTATTATAATTGAAGGAAAAACAACTCCAAGAGTAGCTGCTATTCCACCAAGCACTCCTCTTTTTGAGTATCCTATAAAAGTTGCTGTATTTACTGCTATTATTCCTGGGGTAAACTGACTAATTGCATAAAAGTCCAAGGCGTCTTTTAAACTCACCCACCCTCGCTTATCGCATATCTCATGTTCAAGCATCGGTAACATTGCCATTCCACCACCAAAAGTCATAATTCCAATTTTAAAGAATACAAAAAAAAGCTCTGTAAGCCTGACCTTTTTATTCATTAATAATTTTATCCATTTCTATTCTTACCATCGAATCACACATTTCATTATAAGTATTCCCAGCATGACCTTTGACCCAAGACCACTGAACTTTTGTCTTTTCAGTCCATAAATCAAGTTCTTTCCAGAGATCTTGATTTTTTACAGGTTGTTTATTTGCAGTCCTCCAACCATTTTTTTTCCAGTTGAATATCCACATTGTAATTCCATTTTTAACATATTGGCTGTCTGTAATAAGCATTACTTTTTCACCATCTTTATTAATAGCGTATTTCAACGCATTTATTACTGCTGTTAATTCCATCCTATTGTTAGTTGTAGCTTTTTCATTTCCACTAGACTTGAAAACAACCTGACTTTTATCAACCACAACAAAGGCCCAACCGCCCGGTCCTGGATTTCCGCTACATCCACCATCTGTATAAACAATTACTTCATTCATAATTTTTATTATAAATAAAAACACAACTTGACATCAAGTAAGAAGTCAAATACAATCAGCTATATTCAGAGAAACTGTGTAAAACAGCCGAATTTTTCGGGGGAAGCAGGTGTAAATCCTGCACGGTCCCGCCACTGTAATTAAGGTTAAGTCAAACAAATACCACTGGGTTACTGGGAAGGTGTTTGATATTATTCCTTTTAGTCAGGAAACCTACTCTGAAAGAACCTGTCGATTTGATCGAAATCTGCGATGTACAGATTAGGGTGTGCAGCCTCATACCCGAATAATTTTTCAGGAGGCAAACAATGAAAAAAAAACTAATAGTTTTTTCTTTTGTTTTACTAATTTGTTTCTGTGCTTTTTCTCAAAGCATAGACGAAACTCAAACTCATTATTTAACTTATAATGACAGTTATTCTCACAAAACCACTTTTGAGTCTTATCCAGAAAGAATAATTTCCTTAACACCAAACATAACCGAAACCCTTTATGCTCTTAATGCTGGTGATAAGGTTGTGGCAAGAAGCAATTATTGTAATTTCCCAACAGAGTGTTTGGACAAGCCTTCAATTGGGGATTTAACAAACCCTAGCATTGAAGATATTGTTGCTTTAAAACCAGATTTAATTATTGCCGGATCTATTGTTACAGAACAAACTGTTTCAGTTTTAAGAGAACTTGGACTAAAAGTTGTGGTTATAAACAAAGAAAGCTCAATTGAAGGGACTTATCAAATGATTGAAGATGTTGGTTTTCTTGTAAATCAGGATCTTAAAGCTCAAGAAATAATTAAAGAAATGAAAACTTCAATTTCTGAAACTCAAAGCAAAATTAAAAACTTAGAAAAAGTTAGCTGCTATTATTGCGTCAGTTTCGGAGACTGGGGAGATTATTGTGCAACAGGAGATACCTATATTAATGATCTAATTTATCTAGCTGGAGGAATAAATATTGCCGAGGATGCAACTTCTTGGGCAATTAACAGGGAATTTCTTTTAAAACAAGACCCTGAAAAGGTTATTCTTCCTTCTTATGACTTTTCAAATTTTGAGTCTGATAAACAAAAATTTATAAACCAAGAGCCTTACTCAAATCTATCAGCATCCAAAAATGAAGAAATTTTCACAGTTGAAGGTGATATCTTTGAACGTCAAAGTCCTAGAAATTCTGAAGCCATTCTAGATTTAGCTAAAATTCTTCATCCGGAAAGTTTTTAAGAATGTTAAAAAAAAACAAGTTCAAATTTAATACAATAACTCTTTTTTTAGTCCTACTTTTAATACTTTTTACTTTTATTGCTTTAAATATGGGAAGCGTAAACATTAAAATAAGTTCATTTTTTGAAGAAGGGACAATGGAAAGTTTTATTCTTAGAAAAATTAGGATTCCAAGAATTATGGGTTCCATTTTTGTTGGAGCTATTTTATCTGTTGCTGGTGTCGTTTTTCAAACCATCTTTAAAAATGACTTAGCTGATTCCTATCTTTTAGGTATTTCCAGTGGAGCAACTTTTTCAATTTCACTTGCTAGCCTTCTAGGTTTTTCCCTTCAAAATTTATTAGCACTTCCTTTAGCTGCCTTTTCAGGTTCTCTTTTTGCGGCTTTTGTGATTTTGTTAATATCAAGGAGGAACCAAGATAATCTTATTCTCTTTGGTATTTCCTTAAATTTTCTTCTTTCCAGTCTTACAAATCTTTTTGTCTATTTGAATAAAGGACAAAGGGATAAGATTATTTTCTGGTCAATGGGGAGTTTTTCCAGTATGACTACTGAAAAGATGTTATTGGTAGGAGTTTTTTTTATCATAACTACTTTATTGATATATAAAAGAAACAAAGAACTTGATATTCTCCTTCTCGATGAGCAAAGCGCTCTTTCTCTTGGAGTAAATGTAAAAAAAGAAAAACTAATTTTACTTATACTTTCTTCTCTCTCAACTGCCTTAGCAGTATGTTTTTGTGGGGTAATTGGCTTTGTAGGGTTAATGGCTCCGCATTTGGTTAGAACTGTAAATGGACCTAATAATAAACAATTATTGATTCTTGCTCCCTTAACAGGTGGCCTTTTAATGCTAATATCAGATACTTTTTCCCGAACTATCCTTCCAGCTGGGGAACTTCCAGTAGGAATCATAACAAGTTTCTTTGGAGCCACACTTTTTATTAGTATTGCCTATAGGAGAAAAAGAAATGGATAATCCAATAAAGACCGTAAATTTCACAGGAGGTTATCCTGAAAAAGTAGTTTTAAAAGACCTAGAATTAAAACTTCCCAAAGGGCAACTTTCAGCTTTAATTGGTCCAAATGGAAGTGGTAAATCAACTTTTGTTAAATACTTAGTTAAAGATCTTAAACCTTTGCCCTATACTCTTTATTTAGAAAATAAAGATATTACCGAAATTAAACAAAATGAAAATGCAACTTTAATTAGCACAGTAAATCAAACAAATCATCTTCCTGAAGGTTTTTCTGTTTTTGAAATTGTTCAAATGGGTCAATACAACCAAAGAATAAATGATAAAAACAAAGTTTTAAAGGCTTTAAAGCTTACCCATACTCTTAAATTTCAGAATCAAATGATTAATTCACTTTCGATTGGCCAGCAACAGATGGTACTGTTAGCTAGGTCTATCTGTCAAAATACAGATACAATTGTTTTGGATGAACCTTTTAATAATCTTGATATTAATCATACACAATTACTACTTAAAATTTTAAGAGATTTAATTAAAAATGAAAATAAAACAATATTCTGTATTATGCATGATTTAAATCTTGTCCTTTCGTATTTTGACTATTGTTTTCTTCTAGGCAAAAATGGAAAAATTTACTGTCAAGGAAAACCAGAAGAAACAATAACGCCAGAAAGTATAAAATCAGTTTATAATACAACTGTTAATTTTATTATTAATCCAGGAACTTCAAAAAAGGTAATTATTGTTTAAGGGAATCTTTTATCATCTTATGATAGGTTTTTCTTTCAATACTCTGAGTTAGACCTAATTTCTCAAATAAATCAAATAGTGCCTTTTGGCATAGTTTTATATAGGAG
>JBAYZQ010000031.1:0-16890 GCA_041672385.1 Sphaerochaetaceae bacterium
AATTGCAAGCTCACCACGAAGGTATTTTCCTGTGATACTGTTCAAATTTTGTTGAACCTGTTCAGGAGTTCCCTCAGCCACAATATAACCACCATTAACCCCAGCTGCAGGCCCTAAATCAACAAGGTAATCAGCTTCTCTAATGGTTTGTTCATCATGCTCTACAACTAAGACTGAATTTCCAATATTACGAAGATTTTTCAAAGAATCAATTAAACGTTGATTATCTCTTTGATGAAGACCAATGGAGGGTTCATCTAAAACATAGATAACTCCTGTTAAAGCACTTCCAATCTGAGTTGCCAGCCTAATTCTTTGAGCTTCACCGCCACTTAAGGTGCCGGCAGCTCTGGATAGAGTTAGGTAATTTAGTCCAACATTGGAAAGAAAGTTTAATCGATTATTTATTTCTTTAAGAATTTCTTTAGCAATTTCTTTCTTAGAATCTTCAAGTTTAAGTTCATTGAAAAAATCTATTGAGGCTTTTACCGAAAGATTTGTAGCTTCAATTATATTTAAACCACCAACAGTAACCCCTAATATTTCAGGTTTTAGCTTATCTCCGTGGCAAACGGGGCACAAGTTTTCTGTTTGAAAACCTTGAAGCCAATTTCTAATATATGGAGAATCTGTTGAGACATAACGTCTTTTCAAATCATTAATTATTCCTGGAAATTTTCGATCAGTTGAAAAAAAGTAACTGCTACTTTCCATAGACCCTCGCTCAAGGCGTATTTTATCCTTTGAGCCATAAAGCATAATATCAATAATTTCATCATCCAATTTTTCAAAAGGAGTATCCAATGAAAAATGATATTTTTTTGCAAGAGCTTCAAATGTTGCCCTTCCCCATTTTGCATCAGGGTTTTGACAAGCGATTCCTCCTTGATTAAAGCTAAGACTTTTATCAGGTATGATTTTTGCTGGATCAAATCTAACGGTGATTCCAAGCCCTTTGCAGTTCGGACAAGCTCCAAAAGGGCTGTTAAAACTAAAATTCCTAGGTTGTAATTCTCCAATACTTATTCCACATTTGGGACAACTATTTTTAAGACTAAAAATCTGATATTTTACACTTCCATCTTCTGCAATTTCCCCAATTTCAATTAAACCTTTTGAAAGAGAAACTGAAGTTTCCATGGACTCGGCCAGTCGTTGTCTGTTTTCTTTTTTTAAAATTAGACGGTCGGTAATTATTGAAATTGAGTGCTTCTTATTCTTTTCTAAACTTTCCATATCTACTAGGTTAACAATTTCAGAATCAACCTTAGCCCTTTGAAAGCCGACTTTTCTTGCATCCTCAAAAACTTTTCGATACTCCCCTTTTCTACCAATAACAACAGGAGCAAGGATGTAAAGTTTAGTCCCTTCTTTCTTTTCAAAAACTGCATTTATTACTTGGTCTACAGTTACTTTCGAAATTTCCCCATGACAATTTGGGCAATGAACAATACCCACTCGGGCCCATAGCAATCTATAATAATCATATATTTCTGTTATTGTACCTACTGTGGACCTGGGGTTTCTGTTAGTTGATTTTTGCTGTATTGCTATCGAAGGACTTAAACCTTCAATATAATCAACATCAGGTTTATCAAGTCGACCTAAAAATTGTCGTGCATAGGAAGACAAAGATTCAACATAACGTCTTTGGCCTTCTGCAAATATAGTATCAAAAGCTAGGGAGGATTTACCGCTACCACTAAGCCCACTTATAACTATTAATTTATTTTTTTCTAGTTCAAGATTTATATTCTTAAGGTTATGCTCTCTAGCTCCCCTTATTATTAATTTATCGTGCATTAAAGTTCCTCAAAGGCTTTCCAAAATTCTTGGACCGCATTCTTTTTATCCACTTCTTTATAAAGTTTGCCTTTTCTATAAATAAATGTTTTGTTTCCTATTCCAGTAATAGCAAGATCAGCATTTTTTGCTTCCCCCGGGCCATTCACCTGACACCCCATAAAGGCTATACAAACATTTTTATCTTTTTTAAGTAGTTCATTTTCTACAGATTCTAACATTTTATGACTGTCAAAACTATAACGTCCACATCTTGGACAAGCAATAATTCTAACTCCCTTTTTCCTCAACCCCAAAGTTCTCAAAAGTTCAACTCCAGCAATAACTTCGCTTTCAATCGAACCATTAATGGAAAACCTTATAGTTGAGCCTATATGTTGTTTAAGCAATCTTGAAAGTACCCAAGTACCACGAACAGTACTGCTTATAACTGAACCAGCCTCGGTAACCCCTAGGTGTTGAGGATATTCACTTTGAAGGGCAAATTTCTGAGCTGCATCAAAGGTAATATCACAATCAGTTGATTTCAAAGAAACCACATTATTTGTAAAATTCACCTCTTCAGCCCATTCTAAATACTCTAATGCTGTATTTACCATTAGATTACTTTGACTCTCTTGTTCCATATTTCTTGGAAGGCTACCACTGTTTAATCCTATCCTGATACATTTTCCAAGGTCTCGAGCTTTTTTAAAAACCTCAATTGATTTCCATTTTGCTCCAATGTTACCAGGATTAATTCTTACTTTATCAAAACCAATATCAAAGGCATCCATGGCAAGCTTATAGTCAAAATGAATATCTGCAACCAAGGGCATACAACTTCTTTGGCAAATTTGTTTAAAAGTTTCGCGTTCTCTTTCATTTACATAAGCAAAACGCATAATATCACAACCTAATGCCTTTAAAGAAATAATTTGGTTAATCACATCATCTATATCAGTAACGGGGCGATCATACATTGTCTGTACAGTTACAGGATTGTTCTCCCCTATTTCTATTTTTCCAATCTTAGCTATCATGGCATCATTTTACTATCATTCAACTGATTTTTTCAATAAAGGACTTCAACTTCTAAGGGCTTTTTCTAATAAACACCAAAACCTTTCTTGATTGACTTGATTTGCCCAAAAAATATTACTTGAATTATTTTCAAAACCTACAACAGTCCTTCCGGCACAATACTTACTTTCAGTTTCAATTTTTACATCAACTCTTTTAAAAGAAAAAATATTAGGTTCAATCAAATATGCTACACAACAAGGATCATGCATTGCTGGATAGTCATGAATATACTCTTGACAACTTTGAGTATAAAAATCCATACCAAGACAAAAATTTCTTGCTTTCAAGGTATTTATATTTCTAAAACTATCCAATATTTCAGGCTTTAAAATTAACTTTAAAGTTACATCTAAGCTCATTACAAATATTTTCATACTGCTTGAAAACACTATTGCTGCACTTTCGGGGTCAGCATAAATATTAAATTCGCTGGAGGGGGTAATATTTCCCTGCCCGGAAGAGCCTCCCATTAAGACAACTTTTTTGACATTCTTTTCAAAATTAGGGTCAAGTCGCAAAGCCAAAGCCAAATCAGTTAAAGGTCCGGTAAAAACTAAAGTTATTTCTCCTGGATTCGCATTAACGGTTTCTATTAAAAAGTCGATTCCACGCTTTTTTTCAGAATTTCTTATTAGTTTTTCAAAAATTGGTCCATCCAATCCTGTTTCACCATGGATGGCACCTGCAATTACTTGTTTTCTTAACAATGGCCTAAAAGAACCCTTATAAACAGGAACATCAAGATTCAGAGATTGGCACATATTCAAAGTATTTATAACCACTTTGTTTACCACTTGATTTCCATGTGATGCTATAATACCTAAAATATTTAGTTTTTCCTGATAACCACTAGCCAGAGTCAAAGCCACTGCATCATCTTGACCCGTATCAACATCTAAAATTATTTTTTCCATTTAGCACCTCTATCAATTTAAAAAAAAGCTACTGAAATAGTTCCATTTTGGTACTATCAGTAGCCTCGTAATAAATTGTTTATTAATTAATTTATATTTTAAGCGTTTAAAAGTAACATTGAAAACACTAAAGTAAACAAAGCAACTGTTTCAACAATACCAATTACGATAAAGTAGTTTGCAGTTCCTTTTCCTGTCTCAGCCATAGCGTCACAAGCATTTGCAGCTGTTTTTCCTTGCATAAAAGCAGAAAGACCAATTGCCATACCACCAAAAATACCAACAGACATACCTAGAAGAGGATCAATACCTGCTTTTGCAGCTGTTGCGATAAAATTCATCAACAGAAATCCGTAAATTGTCTGTGTCAAAGGTGCACCAGAAAAAGCTACCATAATAAAAGGAGCAGGTTTTCCGTTAGCATAACATTTCTTCCATCCACCGACAGCGGCTTGAGCTGCAATTCCAGCTCCGAAACCTGAGCCAAGGGCTGATAAACATAAAGCACATGCCATACCAATATAAATAATACTCATTTCTTTCTCCTACGAATCATTTAGATTCTATTGTTTTTTTAAAAGGTTCATATAAGATTCCGGTCCACTCCATACCAAGTTGTCCAGAAAATTCCAATACATTAAGTCGCACACCGTGGACTATTACAGAGAGCATTGCCATTACGATATTAAGCGAATGCCCTAACACTAATACTATTATTCCTGCAGGAAGTGCAAAGCCTGAAAGAAGAGGTTGAGCCATATTGTTAAAGCTCTGTGAAATTGCAAGACTAGCCATCCCAACAGCAAATAAACGTATATAACTCATAATATTACCAAAGCTACTGATGGTATCAAGAAAGGTATTAAAAAATCCTCCAAGCCCTGAAGCCAATCCTTTAGCAAAGGAAACATCTGGTCCCTGAGAACCAAATACTACAACAACCAAAAAACCAACACCTACAATACTAAAAATCGGAGTAGTATTAATTTCTTCACCAATAACCAAGAGCAAAACTACAAAGTAAAGCGCATCAATTATAGCTAGCCAACCAACTTCAGCAAAAGCACTTAAGTCTTTTTTCTTAATCTTGCTAATTACATTCATTATACATGCAAGGCTTAACTGAAGAGTTCCAATCTGAAAACTGAATTTCATAACAGCCTTTTGAGTATCAGCAGCACTTAAACCTGATATTAAGTTAGGAAAATTAGTAAATTGTTTTATTACAAATAATTGAAGAAAACTAAAATTTTCTAATATTGCCTGACTTCCAAACCAAGTTCCTGTCATAGCTCCCCAGATTATCGTACTTCCACTAAGTACATATAAAAGCATAATTAACTCTGTTACTTTCTTAGTTTTCTTTTGAAGCGCCATAGTCATTACTAAAAACAATAATCCATAACCTGCATCTCCAACTATCATTGCAAAAAACAAAGAGAAGAATAAAAGAAAATAAGTTGAAATATCATATTCATAGTAACCAGGCACCGTTCCAAGTAAGGTAAAAATTGGTTTACAAAGCACTGAAAGCTTATTATAAACCACTTTTGTTGGTGGTTCATCCTCAGCCTTTACTTCTTCTAAAAGATAAGCCCAACTGTTTTCTTTAGCCAAAGTCTTAAAACTCTTTACTTGGCTTTCAGGAACAAAGCCCTGAAGATAGCAAAGCTCACCTTCTTCTACAGTGTTATTTAAGACTTTTTCAAAAACAAAAGACTGTTGAGTACTTGCTATTTGGTACTTATAACTGTCTAAAAATTTTTTACTATTTGTAATTTTTAAATCATTTTCAACTTTCTTTTGATTTAAGTCTTCAAGTTTTTTTGAAATTTCTGTTAAACTTAAGTAAGATGGAACGTATTTAACATAGGTGCCCTCTCCAGGAAGCTCTTTATCAAAAACAGCTATAAAAGCCTGCCCAAGAATATCTTTTAATTTTAGGTACCTTATTTCACTAGGTAAAGAAGAAAGTTCCTTTTTACCCAAGGTATAAAAGCAAACAAATATCCCTTCTTTTGCAATCTTTTTTAGATCTTCAGGATTATAATCACCAAAAGGTTTTTGATTTGAATATTCTAAGTTTAAACGTCCAATTTGTTCATCAATCTCTTTCTGTTGATCTAATAATTTCGACAAGTCATAATTAACATTTATAAAATCATTATCTGAAAGTTCCTGTTGATCATCTGATGATGATTTAACTTCCTCAAGAGCAATTTTAATCTTTTCTAAATCTTTTATCTTTTGATTCAAATCATCCATTTTTCGGTTAGACTGCTCACTAGTCATCTTTACATGAACAAGTCCTGCTTCACGAAGGGCTTTGAGCATATTCTTTCTTTCCTGTAGTTTTGTGACTACAAATACTTTTTTCATATTCTCAATCATAATTGTGCCTTCTGAATCAATTTATTTTTTGCTATTTTTCCTCGGACTACAGCAGTTGTCTGCTGATCACCTAGATAAATACCAATTCTTTTAATATTTTCTCTTGCCTCTGGAATTTTGACTTTCTCAAAAAGATTCACTCTTTGACTGGTAGTTCTTAGTTCTCTTGAAAGTAAGTTCACTTGTCTTGTTAAAGTTGATATTATCGCATCAAACCTTGCCAAATCCCTTAAAACTACAACTGCAGCATCTACCCATAATGGATATTTTTCAAGATCGTATTCAATCTTTTTAAATTTTATATCGTCAAAAACCGGAATTGAGACTCCTGCAATATTCCCTATAGACTTCTTAACAAAGTCAACTTGAATTAAATCTTCTAATCTCTTGCCTTTGGGAAAACTTTTATTTTCATTATAAACAGCAATCCAGTTATCTAAAGTTGCGGCTAATTCCTGTTGTTGTTTCTTAATTAGCTCAATTTTAGTTTCTATTTGCCGAATAACAACCTGTAACTGTTGTTTTTTAAGCTGAAGCGTAGGAAGATAGCGCTGAAATTGTTTCAGTTGGTCTTTCTGTTTCTTCTGCTCATTTTTAGTCAGTTTAACCGCCATTATTAAACCTCCAGTTTCTTAGGCCAACGTTTTACAATCAATTCTGTTCTTAATCCAGTTTCATTTGGTTCAAAACACTCTGATAGTATTTTCCAGCCAAGATCAAGGGCCTGTTCAAGTGGAATATTAACTGATAAATCCATCAATTTTTCCTCAAAAAGTTTTCCATAATGAAGAAGTTTTTGATCCCATTCACTCATTAAAAACCCCATAGATTTCTTTTCTAAAGATTCTTTATAGGAACTGTAAAGTTTAATCATTCCATCCATTAAGGCTCTATGGTCATCACGAGTATCTTTATTTACCTGCTGTTTTAAACGGCTTAAGGATCCAAATGGTTCAATTCTTCCATTCTTCAAATAATATTGACCTTCAGTAATATAACCAGTGTTATCAGGAACAGGATGGGTTACATCATCACCAGGCATTGTTGTTACTGCTAAAATTGTAAGAGACCCGGCACCCTCAAAGTCAACTGCTTTCTCATAACGTGAAGCCAATTGGCTGTAAAGGTCTCCAGGATACCCTCTATTGGAAGGAACCTGATCCATTGTAATTGCCATTTCTTTCAAACTATCAGCAAAGTTTGTCATATCAGTAAGTAAAACAAGAACTTTTTTCCCATCTAGAGCAAATTTTTCTGCAACAGCTAAAGCCATATCTGGTACTAGCATACACTCTACTGTAGGGTCACTTGCTGTGTGGACAAACATTATTGTTCTTCCCATTGCTCCACTGGCTTCAAGAGTATCTTTAAAGAAAAGATAATCATCATATTTTAAACCCATTCCACCAAGAACAATTAAATCAACTTCAGCTTGCATTGCTATTCTGGCTAAAAGTTCATTATAAGGTTCTCCACTTACACTAAAAATTGGTAGTTTTTGGGATTCAACCAAGGTGTTAAAAACATCAATCATAGGAATACCTGTTCTAATCATGTTATTTGGAACAATTCTTTTAGCAGGATTTACACTTGGACCACCAATTTCAATCATGTTTTCATCAAGGGCAGGTCCATTATCTCTAGGTACACCACTACCTGTGAAAATACGTCCTAAAAGATTCTCAGAATAGGAAACTCTCATAGGATGGCCAAGAAATTGAACTTTATCATTTGTCGAAATTCCTTGAGCACCAGCATAAACCTGTAAAGAAACCAAATCCTTATCAAGTTTAATAACATTGGCATAACTTTTATTAACTAAGGCTAAATCATTATTTTTTATCCCTTCAGCTCTTACTGTAATAACATTACCTACAATAGATTCTATTTTTGTATATATCTTCTGCATTACTTAGCCTCCACTGTTGCTTTACTACTAAAAAGATCCTTAATAGAATTTTCAAGTTGTTTAAAGCTCCCACTTTCCATTTCAACATTATTCCAGTCAAGAAAATGTTGTCTCATCTGGTTAAAATACTGTCTAACTTCTTTTTTATCTTTCAAATTAAAATCACTTGTAAGAACTTCATATAAAAGATTGAATACTTCTTTTTGCCTTGATGGAAGAACAGCGGAGTCAACGGGGTCAAATGAATTCTGTTGTAAATAAACACTATCAAGCAATTCACCTTTTTGATAAATAATGTAATCATTCACACTTGTGCCTTCTTCTCCGACAACTTTCATCATTTGATTTATTTCATTTCCTCTAAACAAAATTGAACGGGCTTGTTCAACTTTTTTAGCTTCAATTATTCCTGGATATTTACTCCAAGATTCTAATGGGTTAATAGCAGGGTATTTACGAGCATCACTTCTTTCTCTTGAAAGTCCATGAAAAGCACCAACAACTTTAAGTGTAGCTTGAGTAACAGGTTCTTCAAAGTTACCTCCAGCAGGACTAACGGTTCCTCCAATTGTAACTGAGGCTATATCTCCGTTTTTAAGTCTTACCTTTCCAGCTCTTTCATAAAAAGAAGCAATTACAGATTCAAGATAAGCAGGGAAAGCTTCTTCTCCTGGAATTTCCTCCAGTCTTCCACTCATTTCTCTCATTGCCTGTGCCCAACGTGAAGTTGAATCAGCCAACAAAAGAACATCAAGTCCCATCTGTCTGTAATATTCGGCCATAGTAACAGCTGTGTAAACACTAGCTTCACGTGCTGCTACTGGCATGCTCGAAGTATTACAAATAATAATTGTTCTTTCCATAAGACTCTTCCCAGTTTTTGGATCAATTAATTCTGGAAACTCTTTAAGAACTTCAACTACTTCTCCAGCTCTTTCACCACAGGCTGCAATTATTACTATATCAACATCAGCATTTCTACTTGTCATATGCTGCATTACTGTTTTTCCAGCTCCAAAAGGTCCAGGAACACAATAAGTTCCTCCTTTGGCTATTGGAAGGAAAGTATCAATTATTCTAACCTTTGTTACTAGAGTTTCATCTGGACGTAATCGTTCTTCATAGCATTTAATAGCTTTTTTAACAGGCCAGCTAAAGACCATTGAAAGACTTTTATCTTGCCCTTTTTCATCAGTAATGACAGCCACTTCAGCTCTAACATTATAAATACCTTTTTTGACAATACTTTTTACAGTCCAAGTTCCTTCAAAATTAAAAGGTACCATAATTTTATGAGTAAATTGTCCCTCAGGGACTGTACCAATACAACTTCCAGCTTCAATTTTATCATTAGCCTTTGCAATTGGAGTAAAATCCCAATCTTTATCTGGAATTGGATCAAGGTAAACACCCCTTTGAAGGAAAAATCCACATTTTTCAGCCAATTTTGGCAATGGGTTTTGTAATCCATCATAAATTTGTGTCAACAATCCAGGACCAAGTTCAACACTTAATAATTCTCTGGAGAATTCGACTTCATCCCCTACTGCAATTCCGTTGGTCATCTCAAAGATTTGCATACTTGCAATATTTGAGTTAATTCTTATTACCTCACCCTTAAGACGGATTGAACCCAATGAAATATAACCAACCTCATTTTTAGCAATTGAACCATCAAATTCAACTGTAACCATGTTCCCATTAACACCGGTTACACGCCCTTTGTTTTTTTCCATAATCCTACTCCAATCAATTATTGTAAATCACGCTCTGCATATTTGAAAAAAGCCTTTTGTATTCGGCAGATCCATCCATTGCAGAAAATTGTATTTTCCTATTTAACAGCTGTAACTTTATAACATAACCTGCTAAGGCCATTTTATCAAAAGTATGCAATCCTATCATTTGATCAATTTCTTTATACATAAATTCTAAAAGATTTAATTCAGCTTCAAGAGGATTATTAACCTCGAGTTCTGTACCTTCACCTAAAGCCTTAGTTACTGCTTGGTTAACTACATTTACTATACGGTTTTCTCTAGAACTTTCAAAATCATCTTTAGGTTTTTCTTTACCCAGTTTTTTTGATCTTTGAAGTGTAAGTTCCTCAGAAAGTTGATTATAAAAGAAAGCCCATTGTTTTAAAAACTTAGTCCCAGAAGCTTCATCTAATTTTATTTTTTTTAACCACTCAAAATCTTTTTCAGAAACATTTGATTGGCATAAAGACAAAAATTTGTCATACGACATAACATCAGAGTCACTAAATTGAAGCATTGGGAGACTTGTCATTAGATAATAATAATTTGACATCTTTCCTCCACTTTTCTTAAAGAACTAATTTCCCGAGATAAGGTTTGAGCATTTTGGCTACTTGCTCTTCCGTAAAATCAAAATAACCAGAACCATCTTTCTCTAAAAGCTTAAAACCATCACCACTACCAAGTGTTTTTAGTACTAACCCTTTGCTAATTTCTTTTGAAAGACTGTTTTTTAGGCCCTGAGTTACCTTTTTAACTTCAATTTCATATTTTGCAGGTTCTTCTTCTTTTATTGCAGCTAAAATTAGTTTTGCCAAGGCCTCAGAATCAAAAACCTCTTCACATTCTTTTGATAGAAGATTTTCAAATATTTTATTAAGTTCAATTTTCAAGGAAAGAACAAAGTCCCTAGAAGCCTGTTTAACTGAAGCTAAAGAGCCTTCTTTTTCAATAGCAGCTTCCTTTTGGGCATCATCAATTATTTTTTTACTTTGAGCTTTTGCTTCATCAACGAGCCTTTTAGCTTCTTGTTTTCCCTGATTAATAATTATTTCTTTTTGCTTATTTGCTTCCTCTATTCCATCATGTTTAATAGAAGCGACTAAATCTTGAATTTGTAATTCCATTGCTTACCTACCTACCTTAAAACACTCATTATAATATATACTAAAAAGTTTATCCATTGCAACACTAATAATGCATTGTTGAACAGTAGGTAATTTATTTAATTGATATAAACAATATATAGCAGAAATCTTTTTGAAATTTTTTTTTCTATTAAATGAAAAAATTTATTTTTGTTTATGAATATTTTCATAATTGGAAATTTTATGTAGATTTATTTTCTTTTATTAATAAATTTTATTTTATGAAAACGTTTTCTTTAATTTTGATTGACATAAGAATTCTTCCATTTTAACATAAAGTTAAATCAAAAAAGGAGAAATGAATGAAAAAAATACTAACTTTGGTTTTGATAGCATTACTATCTTTGAGTTTTATTTTTGCTGAAGCACAAGAAGAAAAACCTTCTGTGGTAGAAAAATCCGAAGAAACAAGTCTTTCTGAGATACAGGTTCAAAGACCTGAAAAGATCGTTGTTTATGCTCAAGTTCCAGAGGACTGGACCTTTCCTTGTCTATGGGCTTGGAGTAAAGACGGACAAAATGCATTTGAAAATTGGCCAGGAAATCAAATGATTAAAGATGACAATAATCCTGGATGGTATTATACATATGTTCCAGGTTTTGTGGATAGTGTTATTGTAAATGCAAATGATGGATCAATTCAAACTTCTGATTATGCTATTGAAGGCAAAAACGCTTGGATTACAATTTCAAATCCTGAAACAGTATCAGTATCATTTGATTCTTTAACCGGCTCGACACTTCCTGAGTATTCTGAAATGTATTCTGTATTTGCCCAATTAGACCCAACTTGGGAAAATCCAAGCATCTGGGCTTGGGAAAATGAAACAGGAAAAAATGCCTTTAAAACCCGACCAGGAAGAGAAATGAAGCAAAATGCAGATGGCTTTTATAGTATGGATATACCTGTTTGGTGCGATAGTATAATAATTAATGCTAATGAAGGCCTTGTTCAAACCTCCGACATTAAAGATATTGATCCTTCTTCTGTTTGGCTAATAGTTGCACAAGATGCTACCTTTGAAGTTTCTTATGTCGATCCAAATGCTGTGATTGTTCCTGATATTAAGGTTTATGCTAAAGTCCCTTCTACTTGGGATTCCCCTTGCATTTGGGCTTGGTCTCATCCAGATGGTACAAATGCCTTTGTAAATTGGCCTGGACAAGCTTTAGAAAAAACTGAAGACAATTGGTATGTAAGTGATGCACCTGGTTGGATAAATAGTGTTATAATCAATGGAAATGAAGGTTCCGTACAAACTTCTGATATAAGAATTGATAGTGGAAAAGACATATATATCACTGTTAATGGACCTGATTCTTTTGAATTAAGCTATAAATAATTAAAATTCGGGCAGTCTTATTACAGGCTGCCTATTACTAGTAAGGAAAAATGGTTATGAAACGAAAACATTTAACAATTGTACTATTCTTAGTTCTTGCAACTATATTATCTCTATCTTGTTCAAAACAAAAAGATGAGAATAGCCCTATAACAATCACGATCTGGCATGATAAAGAAGATGTAGTTGTTGATGTAATCAAACAAGCACTAGAACCACTTTCTCCAGATATTGTTGTAAATTTTGAAAGAAAAGCTAGTCTTGCTGAAACTTTAAAATTAGTTGGTAACAATCCTCAAACAGCTCCTGATATGTATCTTTATGCTCATGATAAAATTGGAGTATATGTAGAAATGGGAATTTTGGAACCCATTACCAACCTAGTTAATTCTGAAAGTATTGAAACCTTAGTTCCTATGACAAAAACAGCAGCTACCTATAAAGGAAAGATTTATCAACTTCCCATATATTTTGAGACCCTTCTATTTTTGTACAATAAGAAATATATGAAACCTGAAGAGGTCCCTTCTACTACCGATGAACTACTTACTTATGTTCAAAATAAAACAAAATATGGTCATTTTGGTTATATTGAACAACACTCCACTCCATATTATTTTGGCCCTTGGATAAATGGATTTGGAGGAAAAGTAATTGATGAAGAGGGAAATCCCTGTCTTGATAGCAAAGAAACGCTTCAGGCTCTTGCCTATCATCTAAAATTTGTGAAGTACATGCCAGATGAAACTGAGTATGCCACTGTCAATACACTTTTCTCTGAAGGAAAAGCACATACAACAATTGGAGGACCATGGTTAATACCAACTATAAAAAAAGCTGGTATTGATGTAGGAATTGCGAATATGCCAATTATTAATCAAACCGGAAAACCTCTCACACCATATTTGGGAGTTCAAGGGTTTCAAGTATTAAAAACTGGAGTTCAAAATCCTGAAAAAAAAGAAGCTATTATCAAAATTCTCCAAATACTTTCAAGTGAAGAGGTGGAAATAAAATTAGCTTTAGCTAGTGGTTGTGCACCTGCTCGCGAAGGTTGTTATTCATATGACAGCATTAAAAATGATGAAATCGTAATGGCAATGAGAAACACTGCTGAAAATGCAGTTCCAATGCCAAACATACCTGAGATGGACGTAATGTGGACAGTAACAGGAAATCTTCTTACAGCTGTCAATATGTCAGGAAAAGACATTGAAACTTCGGCAAAACAAGCTCAAGAAAAAGCTCTTAGTCTTATTGAGAATATGAAATAATGAAACTTAAAAAAAATGACTCATTTAAATGTTATTTAATTTCTTCCCCATCTTTGGCCTTAATTGCTCTTATAGTGGTGTTCCCAATAATTTATACCTTTTATATATCTTTAACCAATATGAATACCTATCATTGGTTTAATCCTGAAATTATTGGGTTTAAGAATTATAAGCAGGCACTTTTTGTAATGGATTCTGGATTTTTAAAAGCAATTTTTATTACAATTGTTTGGACTGCAGTAAATATGGTTTTTCAGATGGTAATTGCTTTTAGTATTGCCAGTTTACTGAATTCTCCTTTACTTAAATATAGAAGACTTTATAAAACAATTTTGATGTTTCCTTGGGCTATGCCAGGATATGTTTCAATTCTTTTATGGAAAACGGGAATGTTTAATTCTCAATTTGGACTTCTTAATCAATGGTTAACCAAATTAGGATTTTCTTCTATTAGGTGGTTAGCAAGTGATCTTTCTGCCTTTATTTGTTGTACTGTTGTAAACTTATGGTTAGCTTTACCATTTATGATAATGATTATCGATGGTGGTTTACAAAGTATAGATCGTTCTTTTTATGAAAGTGCAACCATGGATGGTGCTTCTACTTTTTGCAAAGCTGTAAAAATTACAATACCTTGCCTTAAACCTATTATTGGACCAGCGGTGATTATTACTTTATTTACAACCTTTAAACAGTTTGACATTATTTATCTTATGACTCGTCAACCTGGTTCACAAACAGGTTCAACGATACAAACTATTATAACTTATGCTTATGAAAATGCTTTTATTTCCAATAATTATGGCTATTCATCTTCTATTTCAATTATAATTTTTATAATGTTAATGGTTTTCGCTCGTTTTTCATTGTTTACCAATAAAAAGGAGGAAGCACTTTGAAGAAAAAAAATCCCCTTAAAATTTTCACAATCAATATATTTTTCATCATAGCTTGTTTTTTTGCTTTGTTACCCATTCTTTATGCTTTTTCTCTTTCTTTAAATGCAAATAGCAGTATATTATCCTCTGATTTTTCTTTTATACCAAAAGTTCTTTCTTTGAAAAATTACAAAGCTGTATTTGTGGAAAAGCCAGTAATTATGTGGTTTTTAAACACTTTTAGCTTAGCTTTCTTTACTGTGATTTTATCCCTTTCGGTTTCTATACCTGCAGCTTATATGTTTTCAGAATTTTCTTTCAAAGGCAAAAAACCAATAATAAGAATTTTAATTTTATTATATTCTTTCCCTTCAATTCTTTCCATGTTTGCAATTTATAAACTTCTTTCAAATTTGAATCTTATTAATACCCGAATTGGACTTGTTATTGTGTACACGGGGACAATGGCTATCTTTGGTTTAATAAATATGAAAGGTTATTTTGATACAATTCCTAATGAAATTGAAGATGCGGCTAGATTAGATGGGGCATCAGATTTTATGGTGGTAAGAAAGATTATAATTCCCCTTGCAAGACCTTCAATCATCGTAACTGGGATACAAGTTTTAATATACGTGTGGAATGAATATATTTTTGCTATTAATTTTATGACAGGTTCTGATAAGTTTACTCTTGCCAGTGGATTATATACTATGCAGGCTACTGAGAAGAGTGGTTCTTGGGCTGTGTTTTCTGCAGCCTCAATTGTAATTTCAATTCCAATTCTTACTATATTTTTCCTTTCTCAAAAATATATGATAAGTGGACTTACCTCCGGAGGAGTAAAAGGATAGTTTATGAACAAAGAAGCAATATTGCATATTCCAATGAGTCAGTTTGCCTTTCCCCTATCTGAAAATAGGGTTGTTTTTCGCTTACGGACAAAAAAAAATGATATAGCTGAGTGTTTTATATTTTACGGGGACAGATCCTGCCAAAAAACTCCTGTTGATTTTTTCTCGCTTCAAATGGAAAAAATTGCCTATGATGAAATATTTGATTGGTATGAAATCGAATTTGAATCCCCTTTTAAAAGAATATGTTATTATTTTTACCTTAAAGACTTAAATGATTCAGTTATTTTTTATTACGGAGATCAATTTTCAAATCATTTAGAGAATGAACGTTCATATTATTTTCAACTCCCTTATCTTCATAGGTCAGATTTGATTACTAACCCTGACTGGATTTCAAATTTAAAAGTTTACAACATTTTTCCTGACAGTTTTGCTACTGGAAAAAGACATATTTCAGGTAACCCTATTATAAAAGCTTACCATGATAAAATAACTAGGGGAAAACAAGGGGGAACAATTAAAGGAATAATTGAAAACCTTGATTATATTAAAGATCTTGGGTTCAACTGTATTTATCTAAATCCGATCTTTGTAGCTGGGGAATATCATAAATATGATTTAATTGATTATTATGATATAGATCCTTGTTTTGGCAGTAAGGATGATTTTAAAACGCTTGTAAATAAAATTCATGAACAAGGAATGAAAATTATTATAGATGGAGTTTTTAATCATTGTGGATGGCATTTTTTTGCTTTTGAAGATGTAGTGAAAAATGGCAAAAAATCAAAATATTGGTCTTGGTTCTACCGCTTAGAAGAACCTATAAAAATCCCTGATAATTATGAAACCATTCCTTCCTATGAATGTTTTGGTTATGAAAGAAAAATGCCAAAACTTGCTACAGACAAAATAGAAGTTCAAAATTACTTTTGTGAAGTGGGTAAATATTGGGTTAAGGAAATGAATATTGATGGTTGGCGACTTGATGTAGCCAGTGAAGTTAATGACTTTTTTTGGAGAGAATTTAGAAAAACAGTAAAAGACGAAAAAAAGGATTGTATTCTAATTGGAGAGGTTTGGGAAACTGCTAACCATTGGTTAGACGGATCCATATTTGATAGTACAATGAATTATGATTTTCGCCGTTATTGTAAAGAATTTTTTGCTGATTCTTGTAGTGCTTCAACTTTCAATGGTTATATTACTTCAATGCTAATGCGTTATAGATGGCCTACATTGCTATCTCAGTTAAACCTCCTTGATAGTCATGATGTAAGCAGGTTTTATTCCGTATGTAAAGAAAATAAAAAAGCTTATCATCTAGCTTTGGTTTTTTTAATGACTTTCTGTGGAATACCCTGCCTCTTTTATGGAGATGAGCTTTGTCTTTCGGGAATACAAGAAGATGATTACCGTCAAAGTATGCCCTGGGAAAAATTAAAAGACCAAAAAAATACTAAAACCATTGAATTCTTGCGTTTATTAACAAATTTACGAAGTAAAGAAGAAGCTCTTCAAAAAGGAGTTTTTAAAACTGTGAAGGCA
>JBAYZQ010000032.1:0-16644 GCA_041672385.1 Sphaerochaetaceae bacterium
ATAACCAACATAAGTCCTGGTTCGGTTAGGCTTTTTGTATCGATGGAGTTAAACCCGGCAGTTCTTGATGTAGTACTTTGGAAAAAAGCACTTAAAAAGGAAATGTTTCCTTCTGTTAAATATATTCCAATTGTCCCAAAAATTAGTAGAAAACAAGTCATAAAAAGTACAATTTTAGTGTGATTCTTGAATTTTCTCCAGTGACGAGATTTTAATATATCGGTTATTACAAAAAAGCCCAAACCTCCAAGGATTATTAAAAGAGCAGTAGTTAAAAGCATTAGATTATTTGTTGAATAAGAAGTCAAGCTTGAAAAGTTACCAAATAAATCAAAACCAGCATTGTTAAAGGCTGAAATGCTTTGAAAGATACTAATTCCGATTGCATCGACAGTATTATAATCTTTATTAATGGCAATATAAGTTAAAATGGTTCCAATTGTTTCAATTATAAAAGCAAAGGTTAAAACAGTTTTTACAAGTGTAACCAATCCGCTATGACTGTTAGAATTGAGTGAAGTTCTTATAAGTGTTCTATCTTGTTGGCTGATTTGTTTTCCAAGTATTAATAAAAAGAAAATTGCAAAACTAGCAAAACCCAAACCACCCATCTGAATTAATATAGCTAGAATGATTTTCCCAAAGATAGAAAGTGAAAGACTAATATCCATTGGAGTTAAGCCCGTAACACAAACGGCTGAACACGACACAAAAAGATAATCCACATATCCAAAGACCTTGGTCGAATTATGAGAAATTGGAAGATTCAAAATAATTGAACCAATGAGAATTAATAATGCAAACCCAATAATCAATCTAAGACCAGGGGCTATTATTTTATGTTTCACGGATTGAGTGTATCATTTGATTTTAATTTTGGCAATATTAGTTTATGCACGGAAAATTCTGTTGATTTTTTTGAATTTTAGTGTTTTCTTTAATGTCGGGGGTTACTTATGGTTTTGACATTAATTTGTATTGTTGTAGTGGTTCTTTTTCTAATCAGTATCATTTTCATTCCTCGTAAAATGGGGGAGAAATTGGCTCATCCAGGTAAACGTGATCCAGAGATCTGTTTTCAAGAGAAAGTTAATCAAGGAGTAATAGATGCGCAACAATATGAAAAAGCCCAAAAAGAAGATTTTGTTTACACTTCAGTTAATGGTTATGAATTAAAAGGGACTTATATTTTAAGAAAGAAAGAATTTGAGAAACTTGAAAATCATAAAGTAATAATATTAGTTCATGGTTTTACTTCAAATCATTTTGACATGTTACCCTATTACGATATGTTTTATAGAAATGGATTTGACTGTGTTGTTTATGATCATAGAAATCATGGTTATAGCGAAAAAAATTTTACAACAATGGGATTGGAAGAAGCTAAAGATTTAGAAGGTATTTACCAAATGGTTAAATCAAGATTTGGTGAAGCTTCACAAATTGGTCTTTTAGGTGAATCAATGGGAGCTGCTACAGTTATGTTAGTTTCAAGCCATTTGAAGGATTTGTCATTTGCAATAGAAGATTGTGGTTACACTTCAGCTTGGGATGAAATGCTATTTGTGGGAATGCATAGCTATCATTTATTTAGATTTCCTTATGGCAATCTTACTAGAAAGTATTTGTTAAAACATTATGGGTATGATTTAAAGAAAATTCTTCCTGTAAAATCGCTGTCAGAATGTCCTAAAGACCTTCCATTTTTGTTCATTCATGGAGATTCAGACTTTTTTGTCCCCAGTAAGATGTTAAAAATTAACTATGATGCAAAACCGGGAAACAAAGAAATGAAGTATTTTGTTGGTAGTGCTCATGCAAGAAGTTATCGAGAACATGTAAAAGAGTACGAAAAACTGGTTTTGAATTTCTTAATAAAAAATAAAATAATAAAAAATTAACTTTTTATCTTGGATTAGTTATTGCTAAATTATTCATTTTGCAATAATACTTATGCCATCTGTTAATCGAAATTGTATTGGTTTTATATAGTAATTATGGTATAAGTCTATATAATAAAAGGAATTGACAGGTGTTAAAACTCGTGCTAGAGTCTTAATTAAGAAATACAAGGGGGCGACTATGGACTCAGAAGAAAGAGATAATATTAAAAATTTGTTTATAGAACATAATATTTCTTTTGATCTTTATGAAGATATTGAGAAATTGGTTATTAGCAGTTGTAAAGAATGTTCAGTTGATTTTACCAGTAATCAAGCAGTTTTCAGTGTCTATGGTGGTTTTGCTTATGTTTGGATTTCTGAAGTTCAAGAAGATGGAAGTTTCAAAATAGTGTTGAGCCTTTGCTTTAATAAAAAAGTTGAAAGTTCACTATTCTACAGCTTTGAGCAATGTTCAGATTCAAACTTTATGTATCATTGCCTAGTTTGTGGAGAAGAAGACTTAAATGATGAACTAAAATCTTACATTAAAAAAGCTGCAGAAATTTCACGAGTTGAATATTTTAAACAAATTGTTTAATTCTCAAGAGAATATGAATTAACTCCACGATTAGGCCAAATTGGAAGATTATAAGCGATTGACGCCAGCATTTGAATAAATTCTTTTTGTTGGTTCTCGTCTTTTAATGAAGCCCCGGAATTTTTCATTTCTTGAATGAAAGATTTAAGGGTATAATCTTCAAGGCCAAAAATCATTAGAAAATAATAATAGGAAGTTGTTGAGGTTAAGAATTTAACTTTATTGTATTGAACATTTCCCGTAAGGTTTAAATAAGTTTTTTCAATGACTGTACTGAAATAAAGTGCAGTTGGGAATTCGTATTCAAAAAGTTCTTCATTTTTAACAATGGTTAAATTTTTTTGTTTCCAAGTATTATGGAGTTTATTAATCTCATTGGTTAAAGCATTTTCTTCTTCTTTGTTTTCTGGCAAATTCTTGAAATTCAAAGTTTTGAGATAGATAAAATTATGAACAATAAAGTTTTTATGAATTGCAAAGTATAATACTTCGTTCTTATTTTCTGTTTTTTGGCCCTTCTCATCAATAAATTCTGTAAAGATAAAAAGTTGCTTTTGATCAATTTGAGATAGTATTTCATTTTTTAGGTGGAGAAGAAATAAGCTTTCAAGAAATTCTAATATTTCAGTTTTTTCCAAATTACTTTCTTTATAATTATGTTTAAATATCTTATAGAATTCATTTTTTGTTAGAATCCCATATACGTTGACTGCACAATTGGTAAATTTTATCAGTTCTTTTCTTTGTTCTAAAGTCATTTTATTTTCCTTTTAAATTTCATTTGTCGTGAATTCAAATTTTGTGACATCAAATAAGCCTAAATCGGTTATTTTCAATTGTGGAATTACTGGAAGTGCCATAAAACTTAAAGTCATAAATGGATCAATACTAGGATTAATTTGAAGTTTTTCTTTGGCTATTCTATGCATTTTTTGTAGTTTCGCTTCAAATTCTTCTCCACTGATATCTGTCATAATGCCTGCTATTGGGTGGGCAAGAGAAGATAGGATTTTATTATCTTGTGCAATTGAAATTCCACCACCAATTTTAATCAGTTCTTGAACTGCTAAATACATATCTCTATCATTGTCACCAGCAACAATAATATTATGAGAGTCATGGGCAATTGTAGTAGCTACTGCTCCGTTTTTTAAACCATAACCACTTAAAAGTGAAAAAGCTTTGTTTCCGGTTTTATGATGACGTTCAATTACCCCAATTTTAACTATATCTTGGTTTTTAATGTTTTGATAATATCCATTTTCATCAAGTTTAATTTCAGCTTTTTTTTCGTTTGTGACTACACTTCCAGGTATTATTGAAATAGTTCTCACTTTGCTTGATTTAAGCTTAAGAGCAAAACTATCAATCGTTAAAGGGGCAACCTGCATTCTTCCTGAGACTTTCTCAGGTTTTATTTTTTTAACGGGAATAAGGTATTCACCTTTTTCAGCAACACATTTTCCTGAAGTGAAAACCTTTTCAATTTCAAATTCATTAAGATTGTTTACAATCATAAAATCAGCTCTTCGTCCGGGTGCAATAGCTCCTCTATCTTTTAAATTATAGCATTCGGCAGCATTAATTGTCGCCATTGAAATAGCTATAATTGGATCTAATCCCTCTGCTATGGCTATTTTAACATTGTTGTTTATATGTCCTTCTTCTAGAATGCTTTTAGGTTGTCTGTCATCGGTGCAGAAAACACAACGTTGTGAGTTTAATGGAGTAACACCTTTTAAAAGGTTTAAAACATTTTTACAGGCACTTCCTTGTCTGAGCATTACATACATACCTCTTCTTAAACGTTCTACTAGTTCCTTGGGAGTGTCGCATTCATGGTCAGTATGAATTCCAGCAGAGGTGTAGGCATCTAGAGTGGTTCCAGTTATTCCAGGGCTGTGACCGTCTGTAATCTTTTTATATTCTTCGCATAGAAGAATTTTCTTTAGAACCTCTTCATCATTTAGAACAACTCCTACGTAATTCATCATTTCCCCTAAACCAAGCACACGAGGATTGTCCATTCTTTTTGCAATATCTTCTGATTTTAAAATTGCACCTGAATTTTCAAAGGAGGTAGCAGGAACACAAGAAGGTATCATAAAAAAAACGTTTAAGGGAAGGTTCTCAGAGGCTTTCAACATATAATCTAATCCATCGAGTCCACATACATTACATATTTCATGTGGGTCTGCGATTATTGTAGTAGTTCCACAGGGAACTATAAGTCTAGAAAATTCTTCAGGACTAACATGACTTGATTCAATATGAACATGACTATCTATGAAACCTGGAACAATATATTTTCCTTCTGCATTTATAGTTTTTGAAGCTTCTGGTGTATTTTGGTCGGCAAATCCGGCAAACTGTCCATTAAATATGAGTAAATCACTACTAAATATATTTTTATTGAAAACATCAACAACTTTACAATTGGTAATTCTTAAATCAGCTGCTCTTCGACCCATGGCACAATCAATAAGATTTTTTTTATTTATATATTTATTATTATCCATTGGATTCTCCTCTTGATATTTAGATAATTTTATCATTGTAAATTGAGATAAACAAGAGAAAATAGAAATAAAATTTAAGTATTGCAACAAAATGCAACAAATATAAAATATTTCTGTACTTTTAAAATAAAGTGAGTTAGAATGTTACTATAAAAATTAGGAGGAGATTTTGTTATGAAAAATTTAGACAAAATGTTCAAGCTTACAGAGAGAAAGACAAATGTAAGAACAGAGATTATTGCTGGTGTAACTACTTTCTTGGCAATGGCTTATATTCTTGCTGTTAATCCATATTTTCTGTCACAGGCAAAAATGGATTATGGTGCAGTATTTACAGCTACAGCTTTAGCAAGTGCTATTGCCACTCTGGTAATGGCGTTTGTAGCTAACTTGCCTTTTGCTTTGGCACCAGGCATGGGTCTTAATGCTTTCTTTGCATTTGTTGTTTGTGGTGCAATGGGGCATACTTGGCAATTTGCTTTGACTGCAATTCTTGTTGAAGGAATTATTTTTATTATTTTAACTTTTGCTAATATTCGTGAAGCAATAGTAAACAGTATTCCAAAAAATTTGAAAAATGCAATCAGTGTTGGTATTGGGCTTTTCATTGCTTTTATAGGAATGAAAAACGGTGGTGTTATTGTTTCAAATCCTGATACTTTTGTAGGACTTGGAGATGTAACTTCTGGCATGGCTCTTGTTACCGTAATTGGTCTTGTAATAACAGCTGTTCTTTTGGCTTATAAAGTAAAGGGTGCTCTTTTGTTTGGCATTATTATTACAACTCTTATTGCAGCTGTAGGTGGACTTGCTCCATATAATCCTAATAACTTAACTTATGCTCCTCAGTCATTAGCTCCAACCTTTTTTAAATTTGAATTTACAGAAGTGTTTACTCTTGATTTCTTAATTGTTGTTTTTACTTTCTTATTTGTGGATATGTTTGATACAGTTGGAACATTAATTGGTTGTGCAACTAAGGCTAACATGGTTCAAGAAGATGGTTCAATTCCTAATTGTAAAGAGGCTCTTTTAGCTGATTCAATTGGTACTACAGTTGGTGCTATTTTAGGTACTTCAACAGTAACTACTTATGTTGAGTCTTCTGCAGGAGTTACAGAAGGTGGAAGAACAGGATTAACAGCTTTAACAGTTGCAGTTCTATTCCTTGTTTCACTTTTTCTTGCTCCTTTATTCTCTTCAATTCCAACCTGTGGAACAGCTCCAGCTTTGATTCTTGTTGGATTCATGATGATTACTCCAATAAAGAATATTGATTTTGAAGATCCTACAGAAGGAATTCCAGCTTTCTTATGTCTTATTACCATGGTTCTTTCATATTCCATTTCTGATGGTATTATGTTTGGTATCGTTTCTTGGGTTCTATTAAAACTTTTCTCAAATAAAGTAAAAGAAATAAAATTAGTAACTTGGATTATTGCAATTCTATTTCTTATTAAATTTATAGTGGGCTAGTAAATATTTGCTAATAATAAAGGTGGATTTCTTTTTAAGAAGTCTACCTTTTTTTGTTCTTTTTTCTTGTTTTATATTATATAATTAATTATATTATCCCTGTATGTCTAAAACTAATAAAAATAAAAAAGAAAAAAAAGAGAAGAAAATAATAAACTTTAAAGCCTTCAAAGGTAGTATTGATGGTTATAAAAAAGATTCTATATTAACTTCTTCCTTTGTAATAATTGAAGTGCTTATGGAAGTTTTGATTCCTCTTTATATGGCTCAACTTATAGATTTTGGGTTCTCTGCAGGAAGCATGTCTGTTATTTGGAAGATTGGCTTGTACCTTGTTTTGATGAGTTTGGTAGCTTTAGTATCTGGAATCCTTAATGGAATTTTTGCAGCTCGTGCTTCAAGTGGAGTGGCCAAGAATATTAGAAAAAAGATGTATAATAATATTCAGGAATTTTCATTTGAGAACCTAGATTCGTTTTCAACAAGTTCTTTAATTACAAGATTGACTACTGATATTACATCAATCCAGAATTCTTATCAAATGTTGATTCGAATGGCTGTTAGGGCGCCTTTGACTTTAATTTTCTCTTTTTTGATGGCATACAGATTAAATGCTGAACTTTCATTAGTTTTTATTTATGTAATTCCACTTATGATTTTGATAATATTCATTTTAGTGAAGTTTGCTATGCCTTTATTTCGTCTTATGTATAAAACTTTTGATAAGTTAAATAAAGTTGTTCAAGAAAACTTGCGAGGAATTAGAGTCGTAAAGGCTTATGTAAGAGAAGATTTTGAAACAGACAAGTTTAAATCAGCCTCTAGTGAAGTTCAAAAAGTATCATGGAAAGCTGGAAAGATAATGGCTTTTGCTTCTCCTTTGATTGAAATATTAATTTATGGATGTGTATTAGCCATTTCTTGGATTGGGGCAAAATTAGTAATAAGTTCAAATCTTACAACGGGTTCTTTGGCAACTATGATTACTTATACAATGCAAATATTAATAAGTTTTCTTATGCTTACAATGACTTTTGTAATGATTGTAATGGCTCGTCCATCTATGGAAAGAGTAAGTGAAGTTTTAAGTTGCGACTCTAAGATTAAGAATAAAAATAAAGCTATAAAAGAAATAACTTCAGGTGATATTGAATTTAAAGATGTTAGTTTTAAATATAAAGAAGACAGTGATAATTATAGTTTAAAGCATGTGAATCTTAAAATTCCATCTGGGGCAACGGTGGGAATACTTGGAGAAACTGGAAGTTCTAAGACTACTTTGGTTCAACTTATTCCTAGACTTTATGAGGCGACTGATGGTGAAGTCTTAGTTGGTGGGCACAATGTTAAAGATTATGATTTAACAGTTCTAAGAGACAGTGTTTCAATGGTTCTACAAAAGAATGTTTTGTTTTCAGGCACTTTAAATGAAAATTTAAGATGGGGAAATAGTAAGGCTACACAAGAAGAAATAATTCATTGTTGTGCTTTAGCTCAAGCAGATGATTTTATTCAAGAAATGGAAAAGGGTTATGAAACTTTTATCCAACAAGATGGAATGAATGTAAGTGGAGGGCAAAAACAAAGAATTTGTATTGCCAGAGCCCTTTTAAAGAATCCGAAAATTCTTATTCTAGATGACTCTACTAGTGCTGTTGATACAGCTACTGAAGCCAGATTAAGAGAGAGTTTTAAAAATGATATTGCTAATGTTACCAAGTTAATTATCTCACAAAGAATTTCCAGTGTTAAAGATGCCGATATGATTATTGTACTTTCAGATGGAAAAATTGATGGAGTTGGTTCTCATGAAGAACTAATAGTGTCCAACAAAATTTATCAAGAAATCAACAAATCTCAAATCAGAAATGGTGAAGATGATAAAGGAAAACGTTAATGGCAGAAGATAAATACTCAAAATATATAAAAACTTCCTCAAATGGAGAAATGAATATAGGTAAGGGTCCTGGTCGTGGAAGACATAATATGGGAAGCGTTTCCCTAAAGAACCTTGATATGAAAACCTTTGGAAGGTTACTCGCTTATTATAAACCTTATATTGCTCTTGTAATATTGATGGTTATATGTACTATTGTTTCTGCTGCAGCGATTGTTTACGGAGCAACTTATCTTCAAGTTTTGATTGATGATTTCATTGTACCACTAGCAAAAGTGAAAAATCCTGATTTTAGTGGTCTTTTAAATTTGATGTTGAAAATGGCTGCCATATTTTCTTTGGGTATAGCTACCGGGTTTGTAGTTAATCTTTTGGCTCCCTACACTTCACAGAAGATAATGGAAACTGTAAGAAATGATACTTTCTCTCATATGCAACATCTTCCAATTAAATTCTTTGATACCCATTCCCATGGAGATTTGATGAGTAGATATACAAATGATATAAATACATTACGTCAAATGTTAGATCAAAGTCTTCCTCAATTAGTAAGTTCGGCAATTACTATATTAAGTATATTAGTTGCTATGCTGCGTTTAAGTTGGGTTTTAACTTTAGTTGTCCTTTCTTGTGTTTTTGTACTCGTTAAGATTATTAAAGCAATTTCAGTTAGAAGTGCAAAATATTACAAACAAATGCAAAAAGATATTGGAATTCTAAATGGTTATAGCGAGGAGCTAATAAACGGTCAAAAAGTTGTTAAGGTTTTTTGTCATGAAACTGTTTGTAAAGAAGAATTTGATGAAATTAATGAAAATCTTTTTAATTCTTCCACCAAGGCCAACCGACTTGGAAATATTATGATGCCTTTGATGAAAAACATTGGAAACCTCCAATATGTTCTTGTTGCTATTGTTGGAGGCGCGTTAGCCATTAATACTGGAATGGGTATTACAATTGGAATTATTGTTACTTTCCTTCAACTTACAAAAAATTTTAATAGGCCTATTAGCCAAATTTCTCAACAATTGAATTTTGTAATAAATGCCGTTAGTGCTTCTACTAGAGTTTTTGAAATACAAGATCAAAAAGTTGAAACGGATGAAGGCTATGTAACGTTAGTAAAATTAGATAAAAATGGTAAAGAAACTGATGTTAATACAGGTTCTTGGGCGTGGAAGTATCCACACCAAGATGGTGAAGTAAATTTAATTCCTCTCCAAGGTAAAATAGAGTTTAATTCTGTGGATTTCTCTTATATAGAAGGTAAAAAAGTTTTACAAGATGTTTCTCTTTACGCTGAAACCAGTCAACATTTGGCTTTTGTAGGTTCTACAGGTGCTGGGAAAACAACAATTACTAATTTAATTAATCGATTTTACGATATTGAAGATGGAAAGATCCGTTATGATGGAATAAATATAAACAAAATAAAGAAATCTGATTTAAGACATAGCCTTGGAATGGTTTTACAGGATACTAATCTTTTTGAAGGAACAGTAATGGAAAATATTCGTTATGGAAAATTGAATGCAAATGATCAAGAAGTAAAAGATGCAGCAATTCTTGCAAACGCTAATTCCTTTATTGAAAGACTTCCTGATGGGTTCAATACTTTTCTTACTGAAAATGGTTCCTGTTTATCTCAAGGTCAAAAACAACTGATTTCAATTGCAAGAGCAGCTATAGCAAATCCACCTGTAATGGTACTTGATGAAGCTACAAGTAGTATTGATACCAGAACAGAAAAGATTGTCCAATCTGGAATGAATTCTCTTATGAAGGGGCGAACAGTGTTTATTATCGCTCATAGACTTTCTACTGTTAGAGATTCTGATGTAATTATGGTTTTAGAGAATGGAAGAATAATTGAAAGGGGTTCTCATAATCATTTGTTAGAATTAGGTGGAGAATATGCAAAACTTTATAATGGGGTGGATGTTTTAAAATAGTTTAAATTCCTAATTTAATTGTTAATTATGAAATTTTTGGGCTTTTACTACAATTATTTTTCCAGAATTTCTTGAACTCTACCCACTTGACCATCGCTAAGACGAACTTTGATTCCATGGGGATGAAAGCCCGAATTAGTTAAAATATCGGCAACTACGCCTTTTGTCAATTTTCCTGATCGCTGATCTTGCTTTAATACTATGGCTACGTTGAGTCCTGGTTTGATATCACTTCTATTTTGTCCATTCATGTGTATAAGTCTATAGGGAAAGACAAAATTTGTCAGTATTTATTAGAAAGAATAATATAATAAAAAAACCAATTATTATTTAATTAACAATTTGGTATTTGTAGATAATCCAAAAATTTATTGAATGTATTTAAAAGAAGAATCTTCTAAACCTTTAAAATACTTACAATTAATTTATATTATGATTTTGTTTAGTTTTATTTTAGAATATCAATATTAATAAAGGTCAATTCTAAATTCACAGATTTTGTATATTTAGGAGTAGAGGATATTTTTTCCAAAATATTCTTCAACTAAAACATTTAGTTGATTGGCAATTGTTTGAAAATCACAATTCAAGTCTAATGTTTTTACACTTATCTTGTTGTTACTCATACTATATGATGCATCAGGTTGAATTAATTCATCTGTACGAGCATATAAAAGAATTCCTGCTACTTCATGAGAATTGTCTTTATAACTTGCATTTTTGTTTTTAACATATGTGAAAATTTGGTAAAGATTGCTAGAATGGATAGTATGTATATTATATTCTCCTCTGGTTTGAGTATTATGAGACCAAAATTTAGCATCAATTATAAGAGATTTATTTCCATAAGATAAAGTAACATCACTTTGCATTATAGGAAGCATTGTTCTTTTATCATCATCAAGTGCCCAAGGAATTTGAGATGCGTTTACTTTCAATGAGGGGTATTCTTTGTAGTAATATTCCAATATAAATTTCTCATATAATCGGTGCAGGTGTTGTTCATCTACAAAAGAAGCTAGTTTGTATGTTCCTTTATCTGTTGTTAAAAGCATTCCCTCCAAGATTAGCTGACAAATATTAATAAGCATACGATAAGAATTATAATTGCGTTGGAACTCGATACTAGACCATTTAATTGTATTTGGTTCAATTAAATCAACATTTGAAAAGAATAACATTTTTTTTCTTAAATCATTTTTATACATAGGATCAACATTTGCATGATGAAGTAAAATCATAACTGTCGTTTTTAAAATTTGATTTAGTTGGTTGTTTTCAGATAACTCATCAAATTCGCAAGTCAAAATCTGTTTATGCATAATTTTATTTTGTATAGTTCCTGACATTTCTATTTTACCACGCATTGATACAAGATTTTCATTCCGATTAAGGTATTTCCTGTATAGGCCACGTTTTAACTGTTGCCCAATTCCTTTTGCTAAGATGGAAGCAAATAGGTTATGAATATTATGAAAATCTTCCTTAGAGATATCTTCAAAGTCTTCTTGTTTTAGGTTGGTAAATGCATAAGAGAGCATATAATAAATATTTTGTATTAGTATACTTTTCTTTTTAATCATTGAAATAAACCAAGTAATAAATTTTCCCAACGTTGTAATTGGCTAGAATCATCAAACCAATATTCACTAAGCATGGGAAGAATATCAAATTTTATAATTGATTGAAGCCATTCATCAGTACATTCAGTTTGCTCACAGAAGTAACTATGACCAATACAGAAACCCTTACCCAATGATTTATCTGAGGTAATTTCATTATTTAAGTCTTTTACTAGTGATATTAGTTCATTGAAAGTTTCATTGTTTAAAGTCTTTTGATATGCAACAAAGCCTTCTGAATCAAATCCTGGTTCAAGTTCAAAGAAACTAAAGCGACGGCGAAGGGCATAGTCAATTATTGCAAGGCTGCGGTCAGCCGTATTCATCATACCAATGATATACAGATTTTCTGGGACGGAAAACGGAATATTGTTATATGCTAGGGATATCTTTGTACCTCTATAGCCTTTTTCAATTAACATGAGTAATTCCCCAAAAATCTTGCTTAAATTCCCCCTGTTTATTTCATCAATAATAAAGAAAAAAGATTTTCTAGGATCATTTTCTGCCTTTTTGCAAAATCTATAAAAAATTCCATATTGTAATTCAAAACCGTTACTGACAGGTTTATACCCCATCATGAAATCCTCATACGAATAGTTTTGGTGGAATTGCACGAATTCAATTAAATTCTTATTTTTTTCGCCAATAATTGAATGTGCAAGGCGTTTTGCAGCAAATGTTTTACCCACGCCTGGAGGTCCTTGTAAAATAATGTTTTTCTTATTTTTAAGAACAGAAACCAACATATCATACTTGTTTTCGGGTAGATAAACTTCATTAAGAAAATCCTCTTTGGTATATTTTTCATTTTTTTCTTCTTTGATAATAGGGTTTTCTTCTCGAATCAAATCAAATATAAAATCAAATTCATCTTTTGTAAGCTTAAACAAACTCCCCTGAGCGTTGGTAAAATACTGCATTTTTTCAAGTTCTGGGCATTCTTTCAATGTTTGGTAATTTATTGGAGAAGCAAGTCCTTCTACTTTTTCAAAATAAAATTCTTTACCATCTTGTTCAGCACTTATTTTGCCAATAGCAACAATTTGCTTAACTGGGCTAGACTCATATCCAATAAGCATATCTCCTGTTTTTGCATCTAAGAAATTTTGGAAAATTCTACGTTTATTCCCATTTTCATTATAAAGCGTATAAGACTGACTTTCTCCAACTTTAATATCTGAAAAACTCCATATTTTGGGATTTGCATTTAGCCACCAGTAACCTCTATTATTTTCACTTGAAGATAATGTTGCATATAGTTTAACTTGACTCAAATCAAATTTATCAAGTGCTTCAACTAGTTCATCTCGAAGTTTCCAGATAAAACTACCAAATTCATCTTTTTCAGCATTTTTCCCAACATATAAAATAGGCCACCATTGAAAATTTTCTTTTATCCCTCCCATAAAGGTTGGACAATCAGTTTTGTTTGCTATTCGTTTTGCAAGAGATGAAGAACCGATGTTATAGAAGTTTTTAGTTTCTCCATATTTTTCAGCAAGTTGAGTACAAGAAGCGCTTCCTCCATAATCCTTAATTCTTTTCATGATTTCTAGACTTCTAACTGTAAAGACTTCTTTATCGTTTAAAAGATTTGTCCATTCTTCTACTGAGAGATTTGGAGAATAATTTTTTGGTAGCCACTCGTTAGTTTTTGAATCTATTTTCTTAGAAAAAGTATTAGCTATATAAAATCCAACGTCTATTGCTAAGGTCCTTAATTCAGGGTCGGGGTATAAACTTTCCGTTAATTGTTTTTTTAAAATATTTAAAAGCTCTTTATTTAATTTCAATTCATCACAAATTTCATTATATAGTAGAATGCTATTTCTAATATTATCTGCATAAGCACCTTTTTTAATTTGATAACTGCTTTTTAGTTCGTTGGCAACACCCCTCACTTCACTATATTTGTAAATATAGTATTTATCTGGAAATCTAAGCCAAAGATATGTTGTAATTGCATTTTCAGCTTGATAATGGTTTTTTGCATCTTCTCTATATTTACCAAGTAATATTTCTGATTGTCTTTTAAAAGCTTCTATTCTACTTACAACTTCCTTATTTTCGTCAAACAATCCTATAAACATTGCTCGCACTTCCTCGGGAGCTTTTTTTGAAAACTCTTGAATCATTTTACCAGGATAATACATATTTGATGCAAGCAAGTTTTCCGTTTTAGCCAGAGAAGCAGTTAGCATAGCCGAAAAATCATTAGCATTTACATCCCAATTATTTTGAAAGCATTTTATAGCTTCCCATTTATATTTTTCTTCAGGCCATATATTAGTAATAAAATTTTCTTTGTATTCTTTTAAAACTGCTTTCAATCGAGATTTATCAAACATTTTTTTCTCCTATTTAATCATTGATAGAACCATAATTTGAATGAATTATAACACATAATATTGAACAATGAAATTTTGCATTATAAAAATTCAATGTTATTTAAGTCATGAAAATTGATGCACGGTTTTAATAAATTCGTTGTTATCTCTAGTCCTGATAGTAACCAAGAAAGAAAAGGTTAGAATTAAAAATAAATATTAAAGTGCTAATGTTACGGAAGAAACATTCAAATAATTTATTAAAAATTACTTAAAAACCTTCAAATTCAAGAGTTATTTGTTTGTTTGTATAGAAAATATTTTGTTTATTCTTTTTCAAGTGTTATGAATAAATATTTTTCATAACCAGTAAAATAGCCTTCAATATCATCCATTGCATCAGGTTCCCCAAATTCGTCAATTAAATTCGTTAAGTTTATTTCAAATTTATTTGAATCTTTGAAAATACCAAAGTTAACTAGATTTCCACTTTCATTCAATATAAATAAATTGTTGTTCTGAAGATAAAACCCTAATTTACCAGAAGAAGGGGTAACTCTATCTAAAACAAAATCCTCTTCTGAATCACTTGATTTATATCCGAGTTTCAATTGATTTTCATTAATTTGTAGATATATATTTAATTCAGCTATCTCCATCAAATCCTCAGAGGAATAAAGACCCAAACCAATATTTGAAATCATAATATATTCCAACCATTCATCCGTACCAGGATAAATCTTCTGTGAAATTAACATTATTTTCAAGAAATCTTTTAATCCATCTTCTTTAATTATATATGTTCCTAATAATTGTGAATCAGTAGTTTTTTTAATCAAATTCTCATCATTCATAATCCAAGAATGATCATCATACAATGAATATTTATTTCCTTGTTGATCATAGATTATTGTAATCAAGTTTTGTCCAAAAATAGTTGAACAGCTAATAATAATCATTAAACATAAAAGCCCAATAATTTTTTTTCTCATAAGCACTTCCTTTTTTTCTTTCTTTAAAATGCTACATCCAAAGTTTTAGGGAGTCAAGAAAAGAAAGGAGAATTTATTTTGTATCCGAGGAAACCAAGATAAAAATCAATAAAAGAAATAACCTACTATTAAATAAGTAAAAAGAGACTTAAATAGAAATTTATTAAATAGTAAACTTTAGAAAATTGAATAAGAAGTTTTTGGAGGTGATCGGGATCGAACCGACTACCTATTGAATGCCATTCAATCGCTCTACCATCTGAGCTACACCCCCGCAAAAACTACTTAAACATACTACAATGTTTTAAAATTATTTTCAATAAAGTTAATAATGATTTTTTAACTGAAGGGTGTCTTTTTACAAATTTTAACATTTCTGGAGGCAATCTAATGAAAAAAACTATTAAAAGTTCGAAATATGATGGACATTTAACCTTGCAGGAAACCAACCTAGTATACAAAATAAATTATTATTGACATGGTAAATAAACCATGTTAATACTATTAATAGTGTATTATTAATTTTCAATAATTTTTATGTTAAGAACAAGGAAGTGTATAGAATTTAAGATTTATAAGATATTCTTTTAAGGTATTTTTGTTCATGTTTTACGGGGGTGAATTGCATGAAGGCTTGGAAATACACACATGAATTGACTCAAGAGGCTATACCTGTTTTGCTCAGTGAAGAAGAACAAACTTGGACTTCGGCTGATGAAAGCGAAAAAAGTATAGATTTTCTTCTAAAACTAAAGTGGTCTAGTAACGTTCCCGGATCTTTTGCTCCTGAAAGTGTTATAATTGGGGCCATACAATCAATGGAATCAATGGGTTATGATGTTAGTGAAGTTGAAAAACTAATTAAACCTGGACTTAATGCTCTTAAAGAAAAAGACTTTGGGGAACTACAAGTAATTACTTCCAAAATTTATCATCTTTTATTTACATGCAATAAAATTGAAGGACATCCATATTTTAAATATAAGATTTATAATTCATACGAAGAATATGTAAAAAAAGTAAATCTCCCACAAAAAGTTGAAATTGATTTTGATACAAAAGATTTTAAAGAAAAGATGGAAGCTGGATGGTATTCTAGAATAATTGGTGGGGCTTTAGGTACCGAAATTGAAGGCTATACTACAGAAAAACTGAAAGAAAAATTTGGCGAAATAAAATATTATTTAAGGCCACCTAATACTTATAATGATGACATTACCTATGAAATTGCCTTTTTAGATGCTTGTAGTAGGTCAAAATCAATTCCTTCTAGCATAGAAATTGCCAATAGCTGGATACGCTTAATTCCAACAGGGTGGTCAGCAGAACAAGTGGCTTTAGACAATATTTCTAGAGGTATTTTTCCTCCTGAAAG
>JBAYZQ010000033.1:0-16029 GCA_041672385.1 Sphaerochaetaceae bacterium
TGTAACCGACGTCCACAAACACGTACTCGTTATTGACCTGAACTACAGTACCGGTAACGAGCTGACCGTCTTCGATTCCATCAAGAGATTGGAGATATTGTTCCTGCAAATTCTGCATAATATTTCCTTTTTCTTCAATCGTTTTCTCTTCAGCCATTTAATTCTCCTGATCCATATGTATCATTATTTTGCCATTTTATAGCAAGTAACACTTTCGCACAAACTTCATTAATGGTCAAGTATGAAGTATCAATAAATATTGCATTTGGTGCAATCTTTAACGCTCCTACTGGTTTATTCTTATCAATTTCATCTCTTTCATTAATTTCTTTTAGTACATTTTTATAATTAACGTTTTTTTTATCCTGTTGATATCTTCTGTTTGCCCTAACTTCTGCAGTGGCGTCTAAATAGAATTTATAGTCAGCATCTGGAAAAACAACAGTGGTGATATCTCTACCTTCACAGATTACATTCTGTCCCTCTGCAGCCTTTCTAAGTAAGTCGTTAACAATTAACCTTATCTTTGGATTAACAGAAATTCTTGATGAATTTAAATCTATTTCAGGAGCATGTAACTGTTTTTCAATATCTTTTCCATCTACCAATAAAATTCCCTTTTCTATTCTCATATCAATATTTTTAGCAGTTTCAACGGTAAGATCTTTATCATTAGGGTCTCTATTAAGTTTTAAATGTTTGTAAGTAATTGCCCTGTAGAAATTTCCTGAATTCAAGTAAAACAAAGAACATTTTTCAGCAATAATTTTACAAACAGAACTTTTTCCAACTCCAGCAGGACCATCAATTGCAACTATCATTTATTTTCTCCTTTTAAAAGGGAGTCAATTTCAGGTTTTGTAAGTGTTCTATAGCGACCATTAGCAAGTTTATCTAATTCAATTTTACCAATTCTAATCCTTATTAATTTAACAACTTCAAAATCCAAAGCTTCAAGCATTTTTCTAATTTCACGATTTTTACCTTCAAAAAGTGTAATTCTAACCCAGGTTTTTGTTTCCTTTTTGTAATCTACTATGTGATAAGGTGGTATATCACCTTTTTTTAGTCTCTCTAAATCTTTTCTAGTAATTAACCTATCAACTTTCACCAAGTATTCTTTTTCTATTTCATTTGAAGGATGCATTACTTTGTTAGCAAAATCTCCATCATTTGTAAAAATTATCAAACCACTTGAATCTTTATCAAGTCTTCCAACGTTATAAAGAAGATTTTTTTGAGGGATATCAATTAAATCCCTGGCATAACTTGTTTCGAATGGGTCATAATTTGTACATACAAAACCAATTGGTTTATTTAAAACTAAATAAAAACTTTTATCAGCTGGTTCTGCTAACTCATCATCAACGTATACAACATCGTCTATTTCTACTTTTGAGCCAAGGATTTTTATCCTTTTGCCATTTACAGTTACTCTACCCTGAAGTATTAATTCTTCACAGCCTCTTCTTGAACCAAATCCACTTTTTGCTAAAAAGCTTTGTAATCTAATTGGATATTCAATTTTCATCTTTTTCAAACCTCTGTTTATCAATATCTGACATTTTTGGAAGTGCACTTATACTATTTATTCCAAATTCAAATAAGAATTTTCTAGTTGTTCCATAAAGGCAGGGATGGCCTGGAACATCTTTTCGACCTAAAATTTTAATATAATCTCTTTCTTTTAGAACTCTAACTATTGAATCCGAAATAACTCCCCTAATATTATCGATTTCTTTTCTTGTAATGGGTTGACTATAAGCTACTATTGCCAAAGTTTCCATAGCTGCTTTGGTTAGTCTTTTATCAATTTTTCTCCCATAACATTTTCTAAGCTTTTCATTGAGACGGCTATCCGGAACAAATGACCAGCAGTTATCATTTTGTACCAAAATTATTCCATGATTTTCTTTAAAACACCCTTCATTTATTTCATTCAAAGCTTCTTTTATTTTTTTTTCATCAAGACCAGTCATTTTTTCAAGTTTATTTACACTTAAAGGTTCATTCTCTAAAAATAAAATGGCTTCAATAAATCTTGCATCTTCAGAAAAATTATTTTCCATCTAATTTTCTCCGTTAAAATCATCAAAAACTTCTTCAATATTGTTTTCTCGTTTATAAATAAAAATATCTTTAAAAATCTCTTCTTGCCTAATTGTAATTTGATTAGACTTTGTACAATCTAATACAGCAATAAAAGCACATATTAAATGTTCACTTGAATATCTATCTTTTACAATTTCATAAAAGTTTATGCAATCCTTTGATTCTAGAAGTTCACTGATTAAAGCTATTTTTTCTTTTATTGTTACTTCTTCAAATATATTAAAAACTTTTTCACTTACGGACTTTAAATCACTCATTAAAGTAACATAGGTTTCTAAAAGATTTTGAATTTCAATATTTTCAAATAGTTGCTCATCGGAAAATGGCAATAAAAACTGCATTTTTTTTCTTTCAATTTTCAAATTTGTATTATTTTCTTCTTGACTTAGAATCTTTGAATATTTTTTAAATTTTTGGAATTCCAATAGTCGTTCAACGAGCTCCTGTCTTGGATCTTTATATTCTTCATCAAATTCAATCTCAACGGGTAGTAACATTCTACTTTTTATCCAAAGAAGTTCTGCTGCCATTTTATAAAAAGAAGTAAGGTCTTGAAGTTCCATATTTTCAGTTCTCTGTAAATACTTAAGAAATTGCTGGGTAATTTCGGAAATTGGAATATCATAAATATTAATTTTAGATTTCTGTATTAAGAAGAGCAATAAATCCAGAGGACCTTGAAATACTTCAGTTTTATAGTTTATTTCACTCATTAATTATTTATTCTATTCCTTTTCTTCTTTTATTTCTTCTACTTCTTTCACTTCTTTTATTTCTTTTACTACAGGAGCAAACATAAGTGTTCTCAGTTTTGCATCCAGTTCTGCTTCAATATCAGGATTTGATTTCAAGAAAGTAATTGCATTATCTCTTCCTTGTCCAATTTTTTCATTTGAATATGAATACCAAGACCCACTTTTTTGAATCATTTCATATTTTATTGCAGCGTCTAATATTCCACCAGTATAACTAAGTCCTTCATTGAAATACATATCAAGTTCAACCTTTTTAAAAGGTGGTGCAACTTTATTTTTTACAACTTTTATTCTAACTCTATTTCCAATAAATTCATCACTTCCTTTACTGATTGACTCAATCTTTCTAACTTCTAATCGAATCGATGAGTAAAATTTTAAGGCATTACCCCCTGTAGTAGTTTCAGGGTTACCAAACATTACACCAATTTTCATTCTAATCTGATTAATAAAAATGATTGTAGTATTACTTTTTGATAAAATACCAGTTAATTTTCTTAAAGCTTGACTCATAAGTCTAGCTTGAAGTCCCATATGGCTATCTCCCATATCCCCATCAATCTCAGCTTGTGGAGTTAAAGCAGCAACTGAATCAACAATAATTATATCTACTGCACCACTTCTTACCAAAGATTCAGCAACCTCTAAAGCTTGTTCACCACTATCTGGTTGACTTATCCAAAGTTCATCAGTATTAACACCAATTTTCTTAGCATAACTTGGATCTAAAGCATGTTCAGCATCTATGAAAGCTGCAATTCCACCTTGTTTTTGTGATTCAGCAATGGCATGAAGTGCAATTGTTGTTTTGCCAGATGATTCTGGGCCGTAAATTTCAATAATTCTTCCTTTAGGATAGCCACCAATACCTAGAGCCTCATCTAAAAGTATAGAACCAGTTGGAATTACTTCAAGATCTTTATTTACATTGCTATCTCCCAATTTCATTAAAGACCCTTTTCCGAATTGTTTATTAATTTGAACACGTGCTGCTTCAAGTGCCTGCTTTTTCTGGTTATCCTCTTTAGGGAATTCCAGGGTCTTATCTTTACTGTTCTTTGCCATTCTACACTCCTATTATTTTATAAAGCCTGTAAACATTTTATTTTGACTATTTATACAATAACTAATTATAACTCAAAAATGAAAGTAACTGGTCCATTATTTTGGTATTTTACTTTCATATCTGCTCCAAATTTACCAGTTTGAACCTCTATATTCTTGAGCTTTAATAGATTGACAAATTGGTTATAAAAATTCAAAGCTTTTTCAGGGGAAGCAGCAGGATCAAAAGAAGGTCTATTTCCTTTTTTTAATGAAGCACACAAGGTAAATTGACTAACTACCAAAATTTTTCCTTCAACTTCTTTTACATTTAAATTCATTTTTCCTTCTTGGTCACTAAACATTCTGAATTTTACAATTTTATCAGCAAGTTTATTTAACTGCATTTCAGAATCATTTTCTTCAATACCAAGGTAAATAAGAATTCCTTTATCTATAGAACCAATTAAAATTTCATCTACCCTAACTTCAGCTTCTTGTACCCTTTGAATTACTGCTTTCATAATTCTTTTAGATCCTTTACCAATTGAATCTGGTCTTCACTGTTAAAAAAAGCCGAACCTACAACAACTACATCAATTCCTTTTTCTTTAATCATTTTTATATTTTCAGTTTTAACCCCTCCGTCAATGCTTATTAAATATTTTCGGTTTGAATTTCTCAACTGAACTAACTGTGAAACCTTTTCAAGAGTTTCTAATATTAAAGATTGTCCACCAAAACCTGGCTCTACTCCCATAATAAGTATGAGATCTACCATATCAAGTACAGGTTTTATCGTATTAAGTGAAGTTTCAGGTTTTATACTAACACCACATTTAACATTTAACTTTTTTAATTCAATAAGATCACCTATTAAATCCTCAGTAGCCTCACTGTGAATTGTAATACAAGAGCTACCTGCATCAACAAAAGATTTAAAAAGGTGTTTTGGTTTACTTACCATAAGATGAACATCAAGAAAAAGTTTGGTTTTTTTAGAAATATCGGAAATTATCTTAGGTCCAAAGCTAATATTTGGAACAAATGATCCATCCATAACATCTAAATGAATCCATTCGGCACCACTTTTTTCAATTTTATTTATTTCACTACCAAGATTTAAAAAATCAGCAGTTAGTATTGAAGGGGATATAATTATTTTATTCATAAATTTATTATATCATAAATCTAATTGATTTTTAAATAGTTTTATGGTATATTTATGTTAATTAAGGCAAAGTTCCGAGCGACCTTTTGGTTGCCCGGTTTTGTTATGGGAGAAAATAGTGAATAGTTTTGAACTGGAAAAAAGAATTAAAGAAGAAAATTGGAACAACAATCTCGTTACATCGTTTGAAATTAGTGATTTTGAAAATTATAAAAACCTGTTGAAAGAACTTGATACAAATGAAGACAAGGCTGAATTCCATGAATTTTGTGAAAATATACTTAATTCAAATTCTTCAAGTGTAATTGCTAGGTTTTTATTTTCTCTTTCTGGCCATCATCCTTCAAATGATCGACAAATTCTTGAAGTTTTAGAAGATTTAGTCGATTCAAAAAAATTGGATGTTGTAGAATACATGGCTAAACTAATATTGACTTTTAATGAAAGTGATTATGTTTTAAGGGTCCTAGCAGACCTCTATGATAAATCTGACAGAGAAGAAGAAAAAATTAGTATTTGGGAAAGAATTGTAAGAATTGATTATGATGAAATTGAAATTCTTATGAAACTTTCTGAATATTTCGAAGCTAAAAATGATAAACAAACAGCAATGAATTATTATCAACGTTCTGCTCAACGGCTACTTAAAATTAGAGATTTTTCAAATTTGAAATATCTTTGGATAAAAATTGTTGATATTAAGAAAAATAGTCCTGAGTATTTAATTAACACAGCTGAAAGATTTGCTCAAAATTTAAAAAATGAACAAGGTGCTTATTTCTTTAATTACCTTTTAGATTCAGATATTTGTGATCTTGAACAATCTATTGATATTTTAAAAAGAGTAATTAAGACCTCTGATAATAATGTTAAACAGAATGTTAACAAGCTTATTTCTAAATATAAAGAAAAATATAAAAATAATATTAGACTTGATTATTGTTTAAAAGAAACTGGTCTTCAAACTAATTTTCAGGATATTAATGTTGCTATTGAAAAATTTGAAACTCAAATTCAGTTTGTTGAAAGTGCTTTTGTTTTCCATAAAACTTGGGGAATAGGAAGAATTATGAAAATTAATTCTGATACTATGATTATTCAATTTGCTACAAAGGGAAAGCATACAATGACCTCCGAAATGGCATATACTAGTTTGAGAGTTTTAAAGAAATCCCATATTTGGGTTTTAAAGAGTGTAATAAAAAAAGAAAGACTTAAAGAAAAAATCCAAGGTCAAATTGCTTGGGCTTTAATTTGTTTAATTAAATCTAATGGAGGCAGTTCTTCTCTTAAAGAAATGAAAAAAGAACTTGTACCTTCCATTTTAACTCAAAATGAATGGGCAACTTGGTATACTCAAGCTAAAAAAGAATTAATGTCAAATCCTAATTTTGGTTTTTCTGAAAATAACATTGAATCTTATGTCTACAAAAAGTCTCCTAGTACTTTTGAAGAAAAAAAATTAAATCTATTTAGAAGTGAAAAGGATTTCTTTTCGAAACTTCGTTGTATTAGAGATTATATTCAAGCAAAGGGTGACCTTGAAGATGAAAATTTCTCAAAAATGCTTAATTTCTTTGAGATTCGGGCAAAAGTTGTTTGTTTAAATATTGAAAACATTTCTTCTTGGTTATTTTTAAACGATTTAAAAACCCGTAAAAACTTGAAGTTTGTTCAATTAGCAAATAGTTTTGATGAATTTTATAATCTTGTTGAGAATCAAAGAAGATTTTTTGAACAAATCGATGATAGCGATATAAAAAGATTATATCTTGAACAAGTAAAAGAATATGATTTGAAAAACTGGCCATTTATTTTCAAAGATCTTTTCCCTTATTATTTGAATACATTTATCTTGGATACTTTGATTGAAAATAAACAGAAAAAAGTTTACTTATCTATTTTATATAAAAGTGTTGAATCCTTTAAAGAAGAACCTGAAGTATTAATATACCTTAGAAAAAATTTAACTCTGAAAGATTGGCTTAAAGCAAATGTATATGAAGGAAAATTAATTTTAGCAGAACTACAATTATTGAATTATACCAGTAAGTGTATAGAAAATAAAAATGATGTTTCGAAAAATAGAAGACTTTCCACTACTTTGATAGGATTACTTTTTGATGGAAATAGCATTGAAAACTATCTTTCTCAGTGTGATGATAATAATGCAAAAATTATTTATTCCCTTATTAAGTCTAATCCAAAAATCAGTTCTGTAAATAGAAACAGGATTAAAACTTACATTACTGAAAAGTTTGTTGATGCAGATCAAATTTTAGGAACAAATACAGTTGTTGTTGCCTTGGATGAAAATGTTATTCCTACTGGTTTGCTTTGTACGCAACAGTCTCTTGATGGAAAATTAGCTGAATTGAAAAATTTAATTGAAGTTGAAATTCCTGAAAATGCAAAAGAAATTGGAATTGCAAGAGAATTAGGTGATTTACGTGAAAATGCAGAATATCAATATGGAAAGGATAAACAGAAAAATTTAACCTTCTTGAGGGATAAATTAAGCCAAGAAATTAACAATTCCACAGTAATAAAGTCAAATACCGTGGATGAAAGTAAAATTTCTTTTGGTACCGTTGTTAATTTAAAGGATAATGTTAAAAATTCTAAGATTTCTTATACTGTAATGGGTCAATGGGAATCTGATCCTAAGAAAGGTATTTTAAACTTTAAAGCACCTCTCTGTAGAAATTTATATAACCATCAAGTTGGTGATGTTATTAAGTTTAGTTTAAATGAAGTAGATTACGATTTCACAGTTTTAGAAATTACAAAAGCTGATTTTTAAATATTTGATTGATTTGTAAACCCCTCTATTAATTGGAGGGGTTTTTTAGAATATATTGATTTTCATTATTTTATACATAAGAACAGTTATTCCACCACTAATAAATAAATATAATGAAAAACTATATAATAATTTTAAAGAACTTCCTAATTCCCAAAGATTACTACTTAAGTTTTGGTAAAAAAAGCAAAAGATTAATAAGGGTAAACAAGCTAAAATCCTTTTCATAAAGCCAGAAATAAGAGGTTTTAAATCAAAATTTGTTAATTCTTTTTTTATAACTAAATTTAATAAAACACTCATGCCAATTAAGTGACTTATTAAATTAGCTATTGGTAATGAGATAATTCCAAATCCATTTCTTATAAAAAGGAAAGTTGAAATAACATCCAAAATCATCACTAAAACACTAACTTTAAAAGCAATTTTTTCGCTAGTTTTTGAATAACAAAGTTTTTGAATAAAATTATACCAAGCAATAATTAACAATCCTATAAGATACCAAGCTAGTACTTTGCTGGTAATAATAGTATTTTCTCTAGTAAATTTTCCAGTCATTAAAATTAAGGAAATTGCTTCTTTTCTGAAAAAGAATAAAAATATTGAACTAGGTAAAAGAAAAGTAACCAATTGGTTTAATCCATCTGAAAAGGTTTTATTTAGTTTATCCCCTGTATGAACACTTAATAATGGAAAAGAAACAGTTGCTACTGCAGTAAAGAAAATTCCATAAGGTGTTTGCCAAAATATTATTGAATTCGAAAAGGCAGAAACACTTCCTTCCCCTAGGCTACTGGCAAAATAGAAAGCTATTTGTTGTGAAATAATACCAATTAAAGCAGTTAAAATGGCAGGTAGCCATTTTCTCATAATATTAAAAAAATGTTCTCCCGATAGTTTAAATAATAATCTAAATTTGAAGTGTTCTTTTACTAAACGCAAATAATTAATAAAAAATTGTAGCCCCCCCCCTATTATAGCTCCAATACCAATTGAGGTTGGTCCTAAATTTTTAGTAAAGAAAAAAATAACTACTATAACACTTAGGGAATAAAAAAGTGGAGAAATTGCTTGAATTAAAAAGGCATTACGACTTTGGAGAATTGCTGAAAAATAAGAAGAAAATAAAATAAATACCAAAAAAATGGAAAAAAGTGGTAATAATTTATACGCTAAATCTAATTGCGTTTGATCAGTAAAACTAGAAAGAAAATTAACTATTGGTTTTCCAAAAAGAAAAGAAATAACTATTACAATTATCGAAATTAAAAATTGAATTGTTAAAAGCTGAAAATGTAAAACTTGAGTTTCTCTCTCATCTTCTTTTAATTTAGAAAATTCAGGGATAATTGCTACATGCAAAGCACCTTCAGAAAATAGTTTTCTAAAATTATTTGGTATAGAAAAGGTAAAATTTATTACATCTGCAACTGCTCCTGCTCCAAAAATTGAACTTATTACTCTTACTCTAATAATGCCAAGTAATCTTGAAATCAGGGTAAATAAAGCTACAATAAAAGTGTTTCTTTTTCTATTTGGTTTATTCATTTTTTGTTTTTGTATAAAAATAACGCTCTAGATAACTTTTTTTAAAATCTAAAAAATTTCCTTCTTTAATTGCAACTCTGGCTTTAATCATTAAATCATAGAGATAAGTAAGATTATGCTCAGTTGCAAGCATTCCACCAAACATTTCATTACATTTAAATAAGTGCCTTAAATAACCTCTTGAATAATCCTTACAAGCGGTACATCCACAATCTTCACTTATTGGACTTTTATCAAATTCATTAAAAGCCCTTTTCAATACTAAAGGCCCATCATCCGTAAATACAGTTCCATTTCTGGCCATTCTTGTTGCCAAAACACAATCAAAAATATCTATTCCATTTTCAATAGCCTGAAGAAGATAATCAGGACTTCCAATTCCCATTACGTATCTTGGTTTATTATAAGTAACTTCAGCTGCTGCAAGTTTTAAAAATTTTAAAAACTTTTCTGGAGGTTCTCCAACACTCAATCCACCTATGGCAATTCCTGGAAAATCCATTTCACTTATAGTACGAGCACTTTCCTTTCTGAGATCCTCATAAAAATTGCCCTGACAGATTCCAAAAAGATTACCTTTAAATTCATCACCTAATTTTTGTCTATGGTCTAAAGCCATTCTCGCCCATCTGTGGGTAATTTCCATGGCCTTAACTGCTTCTTTATAGGATAATTCTGGTGGTGTACAATAATCAAGTACCATAGCTATATCACTTCCAATTACTTTTTGTATATCCACAACTTTTTCTGGACTAAAAAAATGTCTTGATCCATCAATATGAGATTGAAAAGCAACACCATCATTGGTTATCTTTCTTAAACCAGGTAAAGAAAAAACTTGGAATCCACCACTATCGGTCAAAATATTATGATTCCAATTTGAAAAATTATGAAGCCCACCGTATGAAGAAAGTACTTCTACTCCGGGTCTTAAATATAAATGATAGGTATTTCCAAGGATTAACTTATAACCAATCTTTTCCACATCTCTATGATAAATACCCTTAACGGTTCCATTAGTTCCAACCGGCATGAAAGCAGGAGTTTCGACATCACCATGAGGTAAAGAAAGAATGCCACATCTTGCTCTTGAATGAGGATCACTGGCTGTTGTTTTAAAAATATTCATTCTATAATTTCCTTAAAAGCCTTGAAGACAAGGCAGTAAATAATAATATAAAGGCAAAAGGAAATAAAGAACCTAATGCAGGTTGAATTATTCCTTGATGTGCCAAAATTAACGTTAACATTTGAACTACATAATAAACTACCGCTATGCAAATACAACTTAATATACTAAATAATAGCACATTTTTTTTAAATTTGTAATTAACTGAGCAAGCAATTATAATCATTACTAAAGGAGAAAGACATTCAAATAATCTTTGATAAAAGTCAGTGGCAATTTGACTATATTTATCTGGATTAAGAAAACGAATTTTCTTTATATAATCAGCCGCTAATTTTAAATCCATAGTTTTTACATCATTTGTTAGATTTTTAAACACTTGGGGATCAGTATCAATAAATGGACTTAAATATTCGCTTTGATTGGTAATTTTAACTTTATTTCCTTCAATTTCATAAACAATATTATTATAAAAAGTCCATTCTTTGCTATCCGGATTATATTTCCCTTTTTCGCTTACAATTTTCTTTCTTAATTTATTGTTTTCGTCAGTAAATACGATAATACAATTTGTGATTTCCTGAGTTTCATCTTTATATTTATTAGCATAAATTACAAAATTATTTTTTTGATCAGAGATAGTAATATTTCTATTATCATAGTTGTTACTAATTCCAATTAGTTGATTAAAGAACAAGTTTTTTTCACGTGTTAATGGAATAGACAAGGTTTCATTAAAGAAAAAGGTGAGAATAACCAATAAAATACTTATTAGAAGAATCGGAGTTTTAATTCTTGTTAATGAAATTCCGGCATTATATAAAGCAATAATTTCATTATTTGCATACATCATTGAAAAGAAATATGTAATTGAAAATAAAAAAGAAAGTCCTAATGATTTAATTATTGCCTCAGGAAAGGACAAAAGGCAGAAGTATAAAATTTTGAAAATTGAGATTTGGTTTTGAATAAAATTTTCTAAATTCATAAAAAGAATTACTGTTACATAAATAAAAGACAAAATCAATAAAGATACCACCCCTACCCATAAAACAGATTTTATAATGTATGAATTTATTACTTTCAATTTTTATTCAACCTCCATAATAAGAGTATTCCCAATAATAAAAATAATAAATCAGGAAAAAAAATAAAAAATATTGGATTAAAGGCATATCTTACGGAAATTAATTGGGCATAAAATAGCATAAACCAATAAAAAACAGCTACTAAGATACTTAAAGCAAAACCAACTAGTCTACCATATTTTATTCGAGTAAAAGAAATTGGAAAGGCAATAAACACCAAACAGATACAAGCTAATGAAAGAGCAATTTTCTTAAAGAATTCACTTTTATAACTTTGAAGATAAAAATCAATTATTTTGATTTTATTTAATTGTTTAATTTGCTGATTTAATTCAAGATATTCGCTTATATCGCCAGAAAAACTTCCATTTAAAAATTCATTATCCATTCTTGCCTTTTTAGAATTAAGTTTGGAAATTGAATTAAATAAGCTATCTTCTTTATCTTTTAATTCTATTTTTCTTTCTTTAATTAAATCTAAAAGTGTTCTTATTGAAAGTTGACTAGGAGTTGTAGATTGTACAGAAGGTATTTGATTAGAGAAATTTAAATAAATTGTCGTTTTCTCAGCATCTGCAAAATTAAAACTTGTAGCGTCTGATCTTTTATTGGAAAGAAATTGCGGTTCAAATAAATCCAGTTTATATATATAATTATTCAAATCAAAAAGTTCAAGACTTCCTTTTTTACTGGTTAAAACTTGATCATTATTATTCTCGGAATTTATAATTATTATATCTGAAATTACATTATTATCTACTAAACCATTTGATAAAATAAAATTATTTATTTGGTTAATGGAAAAACTATCAATTTCCAAGGTTGGAAGATTTTTTAGTATTTTTTTATATTCAACCTTATAGGAAATCGATGACAAAGGAATTAAATAATCTGAAATAAACAAAGTTATTCCGGAAAAAATTATTGATATTACAATTATAGGAAGAATTATATTCTTAATATTAATTCCTGAAAAACGCATTGCCATTATTTCATTTTGAGAAGATAAAGCTCCAATTAACATACTTGCTGCTGCTAAACAACTAAAAGGAATTGTATATAAAAGAAATTTTGGAATTGTAAGAAAAACTAATTCAAAAACAACATTAATAGAGACATTTCTAATAAGTATTTTTTGAGCTAAAAGTAAAATTTGATTAATAAAAAAAATAAAGAAAAAGAAAATAAAGGATAAAAGAAAATTCATTAAATATTCTTTAGTTATATATTTGTAAAGTATAGTATAGGATTTTCTTTTAATCATACCTTTATTTATACCTTAAAAATTACCTATTTTCCAGTAGAACCGAAACCTTTTTCACCCCTTTCAGTTTCATCTAAAACTTCAACGGTACTAAAGGTTACTTTTTCATATTTAGACACTACCATCTGTGCAATTCGATCCTTATTGTTAATTAAAAAATTCTCTTTTGAAAGATTTATAAGGACAATTTTAATTTCGCCACGATAATCGGAATCTATTGTACCAGGGGTGTTTAGAACTGTTATGCCATGTTTTATTGCCAAACCACTTCGAGGTCGAATCTGAGCCTCATATCCATCTTCTAAGGCAATTTTTATACCAGTTGGAATTAAAATTCTTTCTAGTGGAGAAATAACAACAGGTCCTTCAGGCAAATAAGCAGAAAGATCTATTCCGCTAGCTGAAACTGAAGAATAATGGGGAAGTTCTGCCTCCCCCATTAATTTTACTTTAACAATGCACTTATTCATTTTCAGTCTTTGGGCTTATAGCATCAATATAAGAAAGGTTTAATCTTCCTTGTCTATCAATATCGGTAAGTTTAACAGGTACAACCTGTCCAACTGACAATACATCAGTAACTTTGGTAACTCTCTGTCTTGCAAGTTTAGAAATATGACATAAACCTTCTTTACCTGGAAGAATTTCAATAAAAGCACCAAAATCCATAATTCTCTTTACTGTTCCCTGATAGATTTTTCCTTCTTCAGGTTCTTCAATAATAGATCTAATCATTTCTAAAGCTGCTGTAGCAACACCCTTATTTTTACCATAAATTGTGACTGTACCATCTTCTTCAATAGTAACTTCTGCACCAGTAGTTTGGGAAATAGATTTAATTGTTTTACCACCAGTTCCGATAATTGCACCAATTTTTGATTCATCAACTTTAGTTGTAAGAATTTTTGGAGCAAATTCGCTAACATCTTTTTTAGATTCACTAATGTCTTCTTTCATTTTACCTAAAATAAATAATCTAGCGTCTTTTGCCTGGTTTAAAGCTTTGGTCATGATTTCTTGAGAAACTCCAGCAATTTTGATATCCATCTGAAATGCTGTAATTCCATCTTCAGTACCTGCTACCTTAAAGTCCATATCACCTAAGTGATCTTCTTCTCCAAGAATATCGGTTAAAATTACATAATTGGAATAATCAGCACCTTCAGTAATAAGTCCCATTGCAATTCCAGCAACTGGTTTCTTGATAGGTACTCCAGCATCCATTAATGAAAGACAACCACCACAAACACTTGCCATTGAAGAAGAACCATTTGATTCCATAATTTCACTTACAACTCTAATTGTATAAGGAAATTCTTCTTTAGTTGGAACAACAGCACTTAGAGCACGCTGTGCCAAGTGTCCATGACCAATTTCTCTTCTTCCTGTGGAAAGTCTTCCACATTCACCTACAGAATAAGGAGGGAAGTTGTAATGAAGCATAAAAGAACTATAAGACTTATCGCCATCAATATCATCAAATAGCTGTTCATCTTGAACTGTTCCAAGAGTTGTAACTGCTAAAGCTTGTGTTTCCCCTCTTGTAAATAATGCAGATCCATGAGTTCTAGCTAATAGACCATGTTCACAGGTTATAGGACGAATTTCATCAACTTTTCTACCATCAGTTCTAATCTTATTTTTTAAAATTGATGATCTTAATACATCATATTCCATTTTATCAAATAAGGCTTTTACTCTATCAATACCTTTATCTTTATCTTCCAAAAGTGTTTTGAATTTTTCAAAGGTTACAGTTTTTGCTTCGTCTAAAGCAGCGTATCTATTAGCTTTACCCTTAACAAAGGAGGCTTTTTCAACTAATGGATAGGCAAATTCTCTAATTTCATCTAAATAACTAATGTCAGTTTTTTCAACAAAAACCGGTAATTTCTCTTTCCCACAAATTTTTCTTAATTCCAACTGAGCATCACAAATATCTGTAATAACAGGTTGAGCGGCTGCAATAGCCTCAAGCATAACAGCTTCAGACACTTCACGACCACCACCTTCAACCATCGTAATTCCATTTCTTGTTCCACCAACTACGATATCAAGATCAGCATCTTTAATTTGTTGAAATGTAGGATTAATTACATATTTTCCTCTTATTAATCCAACTCTAACAGCAGCAATTGGACCTTCAAAAGGAATATCACTAATTGTTACTGCAGCACTAGAGGCATTAATAGCAATCATATCAGGTGTATTTATTTGATCACTTGATATTACCGTAGGAACAACCTGAATCTCCCTACCAAAAGCTTTCTCAAACAAAGGTCTCATAGGTCTGTCAATTAGACGTGAAACCAAGATTTCTTTATCTTTTGGTCTTGATTCTCTTTTTAAGAATCCTCCTGGAATTTTTCCAGCAGCATAATATTTTTCATTATATTCGACTGATAGAGGTACATAATCAAGTGCTTCAGTCGGAGCACTACCACAACAAACAGTAGCAATTACTGCACTACCTGCATAATGTGCATATACAGCACCATTAGCTTGTTTTGCGACTTTACCTGTTTCAAAAATCAATTCTTCGTTTCCGATTTTTACGGATACTTTTTTTAATTCAAACATTACAATTCTTTCCTTTTCTTTGTTAGTTCTTTTTATAAATACAAACAAAGCCCCAAACCTATGGAGCTTTGCAAATCTTTATTTTCTAATATTGAGTTCGACAAGAAGATCACGATACTTATTTATGTCATTATTTTTAATATAACGTAAAAGTCTTCTTCTTCTTCCAACCATCTTTAACAAACCTCTACGGCTCGCATGGTCTTTAGGGTTTGCCTTAAAGTGTGATTGAAGGTCATTAATTCTTGCTGTTAACAATGCAATTTGCACTTCAGAAACACCTGTATTCTTTTCTTCTTTTCCAAATTTGCTGACAATTTCAGATTTCTGCTCTTTAGTAATCATTCTTGGTTACTCCTTAAAAAATATATTCTGTCTGGCTCAACTGACTCAGATAACTGAAAGGACAGACAGGACCCTGAAATGATTACATTCAAGTCTTCAAATACTTTTTTTCCAGCTATCACCTTAGTTTTATACTGCCCATCTTTAGGGACGAACTGCATAAAAGAATCAGTGAAAATTGTCATCATTC
>JBAYZQ010000034.1:0-15640 GCA_041672385.1 Sphaerochaetaceae bacterium
GATTTTTGATGGAGCAACTGACCCAGCTCGTTCAGCTTTATTCCAAGATTGTACTACTCTTGAAAACAGGCAAGTTGCCTTTTCCCTTTTCTATCTTAGTTCAAACATGGGCTTTGGAATTGGAGCTACTTTGGCAGGATTTTTGTTCAACAATTATACAGAAATGCTTTTCTATCTTACTGGGATTCTGGGAATAGTTGGAGCCTTACTGGTTCAATTTCTAGTGAAAAAACAGCAACCAACTTACAAAGAACTAGAAAAAAGCAAGGAAGGTAACCTAACTGATAAAGCAGTTGATGGAAACATCTTCAGAGCGCTTAAAGCTCGGCCAAATCTTATGTTTTATATTATAATAATGTGTGGTTTTCATTTCTTGTCAGCTTTATTTTTCTTTGGATTACCACTTTACACTACGGGCCTCTTTAATGAAGCTGGAGCTTCAAATTATGGAATTTTGATGTTTACAAACGCTGCTGTTGCAGTAATACTTACTCCTTTTATAACCAAACTATCAAAGAATATACATCCATTGTTAAGTGTAGCCCTTGGTAGCTTACTCTTTTCACTTAGTTATTTCCTATTTGGTTTAAATTCAATATTTATGATTCTAATTTTTATTATGATTGGAAATACAGTAGGAGAAGTTTTCTATGCAACTAACAGTAATTATTATGTTGCAAATCATACCCCAATGGGACATAGAGCCAGATTTAATTCTATTATGTCAATTCTAATGGGAGCTGGAAGTGCTGTCGGACCTTACTTTAGTGGAGCCATACTTGATCGATGGGATTTTAAAACACTATTTTTTATTGCCGGTTTTGGAATGATTCTTATCTTTTTTGCTTTATTAATTTTGCATCAAAAAGATATAACTTAAAATAGCTTGCCCCTCTATTCATTTTACTGATAAAATAACCTCATGAAAAAATTTTTGATTTTCCTAATTTTGTTATGCTTAGTAACAAGTCTTTATGCTTTTGATTTCGTAACAGAAATTGAAGAAATCAGTATGCATCCTGATTTCTGGGCAGGAATTTTCCCTTCTTATATTGCTTATAAACTTAAACTACAAATATTTGAATTTATTCCAGGCAATGAAACTGAACTTTCGGTACTTTTATCAACAGGTATACAACCTAGAGTAATTACTCAAAATCCTATCAATGGAGCTCCTGTTTGGGAAGATAAATGGAATGATGATAGCTATACGGCTCTTAATAGTTTAAAATTAGCAGACTATGATACGATGGCATCTTCTTGGGCTCTTACCTTTGGACAAGGCTTTGGTGAACGAAAAAACGAATCAAGGAAAGACCCCCTATTTGTTTGGGCTAGTTTTGATGGTCAGTGGGAACAATCTTTGAACCCAATACTTCAAGGACTCGATAGAAAAGGTTATCCCTTTGATAATTTAGTTTTTGACTATACTGTTACTGATGACGAAATTTCTGATTATGAAACTCTTGTAGGTACTCCAGACCTTCAAGGAGACCGACAATTACTTTCTATGAGTTTAAATTTGGGGTTTAATATAGAAATGCTGGAATTAAACACAGCTTCAATTCAAGGGGTAGATGCAAAACTTAAATTTACCTACGCACCAGAAAAACTTGGAAATTCCTTTACTGGTAAATCTGATTTTATTAAGCTCTGGCTCTGGGCTGAAACGGGTTTTACTATTTTTCAACTTAAAGATGAAAACGCTTTAAACAAAATGAGTTTTGTAGTTGTAGATGATTTTGAATTTAGATTCTTAACGGGTTCTCAAATTCCAAAATGGGCAGAAAAAACTTATGGTACAGTATGGAATGTAGAAAATATAAACAGTCCTGTTTTCCTAAGAAACTCTACTAAACTCTACTATTATGGAAGACAATTCTTAAATGGCTTAGCTGTTCCATCTTTTATGCTTTTCTTTGATTTAGGGTATAATGGAGGAAATTTGAATAATACAACCACCTCCTTAACAATCCCTTTAAACTTCTTTACAGGAAGCTATGGAGTTCAAATAAATTTAAAGATGTTTAATTTCTTATATATTTACTATGAAATAGGACATGTTCTTTGGGATAATCTTGGTGGGAGTTCCCATTTTGAATCCTCTGAAACTATAAAATTCCTAATAAAACTAAATTATTAATTTTTTTATTGTCATACTAATAAAAAAATGGTTTAATACCCCCATGGAAAATAAAGAAAAAACAAACTATTTTAGACTTAAGAAATACAATTGTGCACAGGCAGTAGCCTTTTCATTGTTACCGTTTATCAACGAAAAAGTTGATGAAATAACCCTTTTCAAAATGACTGAAGCTTTAGGCGGAGGTGGTTGCGGAACACAAAAAGGAACTTGTGGTGCGTTAAGCGGAGCTCAACTTATCATCGGATTAGCTGAAAGCAACGGAAATCTTGAAAACCCTGACTCAAGTGATAAAACCTATAAATTTGGACAAAAGGTAAACGAAGAATTCAATCGAATTATGAAAAGCTATATTTGTGAAGATATAAAAAAAGATGACAATTGCGAAAAAGCAATTGAAACTGCAATAAATCTGACAAAAAAAGCTTTACAAAACAAAGATTGACAATATAGCAATAACAACTCCAGTTATTCCTTCTCCTCCTAAAAGCCCACTAGCTATTAAGCTTAGTGATTTATCGTTATTCTTCTTTTTTGGACTAAAGATACTTACAATTACTGCCCCTAACCCCATAATCATCGAAATTTCTACAGGAAGGTAAACTCCTAATCCAAGAGTTGCAGTTGGAACCTTCAAAAGATGCAAAAGAATCCCAATTCCGACTCCCAGAAAGAATGCTTTTTGATTTCCTAAACCATTTACCATAGCTGCGACAGCATTTGCTTGAGGAGCAGGAAGAGCACTGGTTCCAAATCCCCCAAAAGCCTTTTTCATCGCAAGTAGTATAAATACACTTAAAACGGCTCCAATTATTCCACCAATAGCCTCAGCACTTATTTGTGCTTTAACATTAGTCTTAAGCATATATCCACTTTTCAAATCATTCATTACATCACCAGATAAACCACAAGCTACTGCTGTAATTGAAGCAATTGTAAATGATGCAATAAGAGAAGGTTTCCAAACTAACCCAACGGCAAGAAGAACAAGTATTCCAAATATTTCCATTGGGTTTATCCCTGTCTGACCTGTTAAACTTCCTGAAATATAAGTAACAAGTGAAATAAGAATCACACTTACAACAGCTTGAAGAAAAGTAATTTCAGTAAAAAAGGTTATTCCTAAAACCACCAATAGAATGCAAATAAAAACAAAAAGTAACTTTTTATTTGAAATTTGAGATTTTTGATTATTATCTTTATTAATTAGAGCTTTTGCCTTTGAATAAAAAATCTTCAAAGCAACAGCAATTCCGGTTCCAATTAATAGACCTATTCCTAAATTTGATTTAAACACAACAGCAACTTCTGTACTAGCAAACCACCCTAGTTTTATTCCTACTGGTTGCATGATAAAATTTGCAAAGATACACCCTCCTAGCCATACATAGGCAAGAACAGGTCCAATTATTGCTCCAATTCCTAAAGCCATAGGACTTAACCAAATTGAAAGAGTTGGTGTATAGGCGGATGGTCCAAAAATAGTAAAAACTGAAGGAATCTTTTTGAACCCATCTCGAAAAAGAGTAAATACAGCACTTCCCCCCATTGATGAGAACAAAACTTTTGCATCCTTCCCTCCCTTATCGCCTGCGATAAGAGTGTTATAACTAGCTACTCCCATAGGGAAAACAAGTTTTTCCTTTTCAATAAGATTTTGTCTAAATAAAATAGTAAAAAGTATTCCTAGGATTGCTCCAGCTAAACTGAGAGCAATCATTTGGTAAATAGGAAATTCAATTTCAGGGTTAATTATCCAAATCCCTGGTAAAGTAAATGCTAAGCCACCTGCTACCATAGCACCAGCGCTCATCATTGTATGAGTTACATTTACTTCTTGCAAAGTAGGTTTTTTCTTGAACAAGTTGAGCAAAGCAAAGCTTACAACTGTTACAAAAATTGTAGGCCAAGGTAAAGCACCCATTCTTAAAGCCACATACATTGAACTGGCAGTAATTACAATAAGCCCACAAAATCCAATAAAAAAGCCCCTTAGGGTAAACTGTTTATCATCCATTTCAACCACCAATTAAAAGCAAAATAATTTTAACTAGTATCTAATAAACAGTAACATTATTCAATATTAACCATAAATACATCAATAATTTATATTTTTTACTTATAATTAGAATTTACGAATTTGACCATTTCTTCATTAAATTTTCTTTTATCCTCATCTGAAGAATCTTCAAGATTATGACCTGCTCCTTTAAAAGAAATAATTTTAAATTCTTTATTTCCAAAAGAAAGATATTTATCAACTAATTCTTGTGATTGACTATAGGGTACAACCTTATCATCAAGACCATGAAGAACAAGAATAGGTGGAGAATTAGATGTAATATAGCTAATTGGACTATTTTTTTCTGCTTTCTTTTTAAAAAATCCAAGAAAATCAAGACTGCGATAAACATCAAGATCAACAGGCCCAAATTCATCAATTATAAATTTGCTTTTATCGGAATTTGTAAAACCGACCATCATAGCAAGATGAGCCCCTGCTGAAGTTCCCCAAAGGCCAATGTTATTTATATCAAATCCATATTCATCCGCTTTACTAAAGACCCAAGAAAAAGCATCCTGACAATCTTCAATACAAGTAGGAAAAGAAGAAATTGAATTTCTTGCCGTAAAGTAATCAACACTTACTATAGCATAACCTTCTTTTAAAAGTTCTTCACAAGCTATCTTTCTTAAATTCTCAGATATTCCTTTCTTACTTCCTCCAATAAATCCACCACCATGAAAAAAGATAATTACAGGAGTTTTGTCAAACTGTTTTTCCGAGGGTAAAAGAATGTCTAAATATCTATCTCTTTTATACTCAATATTAGAATAAGAAGCTAAATCGCTTGATTTTAGATTCATTGAAGAAGGTTGAGTAATATATATTAAACTTCCAATTATTAGAAAAGCAAACAAAATTAAAATGATAAGTAATATTTTATTTCTTTTTTTCATTTATTTCCTCAAAACACCTTTTAAATTTACCATAGAAAGCAATTTTCAAACACCCCTTTTTCATAGGTATACTATACTATAGAATTCAATAATAAGATCTGGAAAAATAACCTTATAGTATGGTATTATTAAGCTTAGGAAGATAATCATGAAAAAACATATAGATGTGACTGCTGCTGTATTCATTAAGGATCAACGGCTTTTTTCTGCACAAAGAGCAAACAAAGGTGAAACAGCAAAGAAATGGGAATTTCCTGGAGGAAAGATTAAAGTAGGAGAATCCCCTCAAGAAACAATAGTAAGAGAAATTAAAGAAGAAATGGACACTGAAATAACAGTTGTTGAACCTTTAATCATAATAGATCACGAATATAATTCTTTCAAAATAACCATGCAAGCCTTTCTCTGTAAAATTGATAAAGGTAATTTACAGCTTTTAGAACATCTTGATTCAAAATGGCTTAAAAAAGAGGAAATAATGGATGTTGATTGGGCCGAAGCTGATATTCCTATCGCAAAGTACATAGTGAAAAACTGGGAAACTTTATGCAAAAGGATGTAATTGATTCAATTAAAGAGGCTAATAACACTGCTTTCATTGACTTTAATACACCTTGCGAAGAAAATTTTAGAACAAAACTAATCTTAAATGATAACCCAAATAAAAAAATACTTTCTACAATTTTAAAAGAACTTAGAACCTGTACTTCTTTTGAATGGTCTGTAGCTTTTATAACTGAAGGTGGACTACAATGTTTATTAAATACCTTAAAAGAGTTAGAAGAAAAGAATATTCCAGGAAGAATTATTACAACAACCTATCTTGAATTTACTAATCCCTATGTAATTGAAAAACTACATACTCAATTTAAAAATATTCAAATAAAAGTTTCTCAACTTAATTTCCATGCTAAAGGATATTCTTTCAACCATGAAAATTATAATTCTACAATAATTGGAAGTGCAAATCTAACCGCAGCAGCTCTAAACTCTACAAAAGAATTGAATATCTTAATCAATTCTACTAAAAAAGGGGAAATATTAAACGAACTTCAAAAAGAATTTAAAAGCCAATGGGAAAACGCATCTGACGTTTCTCCTGCTTTCTTAGATCATTACAAAAAAATCTGGGAAAACACAAATTTTAAAAAAAATAATCAAACCCATCAAGAAGAAATAAGTCAAACAATAAAGCCCAACTCTATGCAAATCACTGCTTTACAAGCACTTGAAGAATTACGCAAGAAAGGTTTGAATAAAGCTCTTATTGTTTCTGCAACAGGAACTGGAAAAACTTTTCTCTGTGCCTTTGATGTTAAAAGTTATAAGCCAAAAACTTTTTTATACATTGTACATAGAGAAATGATTGCTAATAAATCCATGGAAAGTTTTAAAGCAGTTTTAGGAGAAGATTTAAAATGTTCTATCTTTGGAGGAGGGAAAGAAAATATTGAAAAACCTTTCCAATTCTCTATGATCCAAACTCTAGCAAACAATCTTGATAAGTTTTCTCCCAATCACTTTGATTACATAATCGTAGACGAAGCCCATCGAGTAATGGCTCCTTCTTATCAAAAAGTTTTAAACTACTTCAAACCTAAATTCCTTCTTGGTATGACTGCAACTCCCGAACGAACTGATAACCAAGAAATCTACAGCATGTTTGGAAATAATATTGCCTACGAAATTCGTTTAAACCAAGCACTTGAAGAAAATTTGCTTTGTGATTTTCACTATTATGGAATTACTGATTGGACAATTAATGGAGAAAGCGTAGACGAAAATACCAAACTTAATAGTTTGGTTTCACCAATAAGAGCAAATCACATAAAAGAAACTTTAAATCTTTATACCTTTAAAAAAGAAAAAGCTAGAGGGCTAATCTTTTGCAGTAGAAATGAAGAAGCAAAACAACTTTGCATCGAATTGAACAACTTAGGTATAAAAACAATAACTTTAGATGGAAATAATAGTGAAGAAGAAAGAGAAGATGCAATAAACAAACTTGAAAGCTACCAAATAAATTATATTATTACCGTAGATATCTTCAATGAAGGCGTTGATATTCCTTTCTTAAACCAAATTCTAATGTTACGGCCTACAAAATCTGCAATCATATTTGTACAACAACTTGGAAGAGGATTAAGAAAATTCCCTGATAAAAACTCACTTACTGTGATTGATTTCATTGGAAATTATGAAAACAACTTCTTTATTCCAATTGCTCTTTTTGGAGACTCTTCATACAAAAAGGACAATTTAAGAAAACATCTAGTTAATGGGAATCTTGGCATTTATGGAAATTCTACAATCGATTTTGATAGAATAGCAAAACAAAGAATATATTATGCAATTGACAAAGCAAATTTTTCTAGAATCAAATTTTTAAAAGAGCAATATTTAGAATTAAAGAGAAGTTTAAATAGAATACCAAAACTAATCGATTTTGAAACTCAAAATACAATCTCACCACTTATGTTTTTAAATAATATTAATTATAAAACTTATTATGAATTGAAGGCAAAATTTGAAAGTCTAGACTTAACTAATTGTAAACTCTCGAAAACACATTTACAAAGTCTCTCTTTTTTTTCCAAAATATTACCTGAAGGCCTTAGATTAGAAGAAACAGTAATAATAAAGCTTCTATTAGATAATAAAACCATAACAATAGATGATATACAAAAATACTGCATAAATAAATATAACTTACCTTCTCCTTCCATAGAATCAATTAATTCAGCAATTTGGATACTTACGAATAATTTCCTTGTTAAAAAACAAAGAGATAATTTTGGAAATATTTCATATATTCAGAAGATAGAAAATAAAATTACCAAAACTAATGACTTTATTAATCTCTTCCAAAATAAAATTTATCTTGAGGAACTTCAAGATTTAATTGAAGTAAGTGAGGCAGAATACTTACATTATGCCAAAGCAAAAGATGCCCTTTTGATGGAAAATGGCTTAATTTTATACCGAAAATATATGCGTCGTGATGTTATTAGGCTATTAAATTGGAAAAAAAATGAAGAAGGCACAGTAAATGGTTATAAAATAGATAAAGAAACTAATACCTGTCCTCTTTTTGTAACCTATTATAAAGATAGCGAAAACATTTCTTCCTCAATAGATTATGCAGACCGTTTTGTTTCAGAAAAAGAATTCATATGGGAATCAAAAAGTAACAGAACTGTCTCAAGCCAAGAATTAAAACCTTTGATTAATCAAATAAACTCAAAGGTTAAAATTCTTTTATTCATTCAAAAAAGCAACAATGAAGGTTCAGATTTCTACTATATGGGAAATTTAGAAACCCTCTCACAAAAAAACTTAGTAAAAAATGACAGCAAAAATACAAAAGTTGTTGAATTTCATTATAAAATGGAAAACCCAGTTTCATTTGAAATTTATTCATACATCACTTCCCCTGTTTTAAAAACAAACAAGGGAAAAGATAACAGTAAAGATTTAGATAAGAACAAAATTGTCTAGTTTAAAACTCTAGCTTCATAAGGTAGTAGGAAGGTGTTGTCAGGATTCTCAACATTATCTAAAATAATATTTTTTAAAGATTGATCTTCAATTTTTACCTTTTTATCAGTCATATTACAGATTATGCGAACTTTCTTTTCTCCTAAAACTCGATCATAAGCAAAAAGACTATCTGAATCTTCCATAATTAAATTGAAGTCGCCTTTAATAATAATTTCATTTGTTGTTTTTAATTTAATTAACTTCTTGTAATAATTTAAAACTGAGAACTCCTGTTTTTCCTCATCTTGAGCATTAAAATGTTTATAATCTGGATTTACTCCAATCCATGGTTCTACCTCAGAAAAACCTGCATATTTAGTTTTATTCCATTGCATTGGAGTTCTTGCATTATCTCGACCTTTTTTTAGAATACTTTTAAAGGCCCAATCTTTATCTTCAGCATTATTATAAAAATTTAAACTTTCAAGGTCTCTAAGTTCATCAACTTTAGTAAATGGAACATTTGCCATTCCCAGTTCTTCTCCTTGATAAATAAAAGAAGTCCCTTTAAGCAAATGAACTGCAGTACCTAACATCTTTGCACTTCTTATTCTAAACTCTTCAGTACTTACATTTCCAAATCTAGAAACACTTCTAGGTTGATCATGATTGGAAAGAAATAAACTATTCCATTTTAAGGTTTTTTGCCAAGAAGAAAGAATATCTCTAAAGGTTTTCACATTAAAAGGTTTTATATGCCATTTATCTCCATCACTGTCCATATCCATAAGATCAAATTGGAAAATCATATCTAGTTCTTTCCCATCTTGAACCAAAGAAGGAGCATTTTCTTTATTTGTAAAAGGCGTTTCACCTACACACATACAATCTCTTCCAACAAAGCACGTTTGACGCATTTCTTTAAGATAATCATGCATTTTTGGTTGCATTGCAAAATATTCAGGAGAAAATACATAACCTTCACCTTTTCCATCCGGAAGACCCTTAGCTTTAGCAATAAGATTAATAACATCCATTCTAAAACCATCAACACCTTTTTCCAGCCAACGATTAATCATGGCATAAATTTCATTCCTAACATCTGAGTTTTCCCAGTTCAAGTCAGGCTGTTTTTCTGAAAACAGATGAAGATACCACTGTTTCCTAGTTTTTGAATAAGACCAGGCTGAAGGAACAAAAAATGACGCCCAATTGTTTGGTTTGTCTCTCCAAATATAAAAATCTGAAAATTCGTTTTTCATATTGCTAGAAGACATTCTAAACCAACGATGTTCATCAGAAGTATGATTAACTACAAGGTCCATAATAAGTTTTATATTTCGCTTGTGAAGTTTTTCAACTAGTTCATCAAAGTCTTCCATTTTTCCAAAATCTTCCATTATTTTTTCATAATTTCTAATATCATATCCCATATCATCATTTGGAGAATCATAAACTGGGTTCAACCAAATAGCTCCAACCCCCAAACTTGAAAAATAATCAAGTTTGTTTATTATACCTCTTAAATCACCGATTCCATCATTATTGCTATCGGCAAAACTACGTGGATAAACTTGATATACAACTCTTTCTTCCCACCATTTTCTGCTCATTAGACTCTCCTTTTTCTTTTGTAATACTCTGTTGCAGTCATTCCTGTTTCTTTGTGAAACAACTTTGAAAAATAATATTTATCAGGAAAACCAACCATTTCTCCAACTTGTCCAAACGAAAGATTTGTTGTTGCAATCAATTCTTTTGAATTTTTTATTCTTAAGCTGTTAAGATATCTAAAAATTGTATTCCCCGTAAACTGTGAAAATATACGATTTAAATAGTCAAAATTCATATCCATTTCAATCTCAATATCACTACTTTTTATTTTCTTAGTATAATTATTGTTCAAATAATTCAATAATTCCTCTGTAAGAATTTCACCTTTATGTTTTTGTTCTGCAGTCCCAACTTTTGCTAAAATAAATTCATGTGCTACCTCACAAAGAAAGCTTAAAAACTCTACTGAGACTCGTTGCTTGTAAAGCTCTTCCCTGTTTTGATAAAGCTTTATGATATTTCTATTTTTTTCTCTAAAATCAATATGAGAAATCTTAAAGACCTTTGGAAGATAGGAAATTCCGTCAGTAGGAGTTTTTTCTGAAAGACAATAACTAAGTTTACTTGCTCTCCTTTTCTCTAACATCTTTGGAATAATTTCTTTTTCAGTTAAATCTGAGGAAAAAAGACCAGAATCGGAAAAATGAAAATAATAATAATCACAAATTGCAGAAGCATAACCTTCATGTTGCAACCCCGGTTCCAATATAAAAAAATCTCCTGCTTCAAGATGATATCGAACAATATCCTCTTTTATAAACATTTCTCCATCTATTATAACATAGACAACATACTCTTTTTGAAGTTTTCTTTGAAAGTGTATCCAAGGTTTTGAATATTTAATACGACCTACCATACGGACTGTAGGTAATATTTCAGTATCCAATGAATACATTTCCATAATTTTACTCCATATCAATAACAACCATTGTCCAGAACTGAAGTTTTGGAACCTTAACCGAATATAATCGACCTTGCTCTATTATAGCATAATCAAAGTTCAATTTGAAAGGTCTAATGTCTTCAAAATCAGGGCTAGCTGTCCATATATTTTTGATTTTCCTATTTAATCGAATCTTTAAAAGAATATCTTCAACAAGAGTAGAATTTTCTTTTCCTTTATTCCATAAATTGTTATTAGAAGTCAAATTAATTAATTGACAATTTATTCTATTTTTGGTCTCACTTATTATAGTCCAAACTTTATCACCATCCCCATTTGAGGAAAATTTTACAGCTTGAGAAGAAAAAATGATATCTTCATTAATACCACCACAAGCAGTAAAAGAAACATTAACCCCAGTATCCTTGTAAAGTAATTTTTTATAGGCAACTGAAAAATCAAAATACCTAACACTTATAGATACGAAGCTTTCTCTTAATTTGGAATAATCAGCATAATAACTATTTGAAAGAAGAGCCTTGTCTTCGCCCATTACCAGTTGAGTTCCACCAGATGCATTTATTGTTGCAAAAGTAAGTCTCCATGCATTTTCAGCATTAATTTGATTTTCATTCCTGAAAGGTTCTATATAACAGGCCAAAACAACATTATCATGCCCAAGAAGCTTTGCTTTTTTTATAAGCAAAAATAAATCAAAATAGGAATTATGAGGAGGCCAAACTTCAATATAAGCAGCATCACTACACTTTGAAACAGTTTCGGTAGGCCAATCGTTTACAGCGTTGAAGATAATTCCATTATCTTCCCCCTCTTTTTTTACAGCCTTTTCTACTTTTTCCATAAGGTATGGTATTTCTTCTCCAAGAAAAACATTATCCCCTTCAAAGTTGCAACCTGTTTTTGGAAAACCATAAGTGTCCATGTGAATTCCTTTAAAACCAATTTCCTTAATTGCCTTTATAAATTCTTCAGTTATATAATTACTCCAACCCTTTTCCCGTGAAATATCCATATAATAAAGCCAATCTGCAAATTTAAGAGGCTTTCCATCAATTGTGTACAACCCCCATTGAGGATGTTTTGAAAAAACCTTTTCGGTTGCTGCATAAATAGCTCCATAAGCAAAAGGTCTCATTCCTGATTGACAACATCTTTTTACTTTATCACGAATAACATCTAAATTTATTTTTCTATTTAAAGGATCTAAATACTCTTTTTCCTTAGAAATAAGATCATCATGACGAAACATCCAATCATAAAATTGAACAGTATTAATATGAAGTCGACAAAGACTCTCTATTTCTTTTCCATTTGAAGGTTTTTCAAAATCTGATAAAAAACCATAAAGAACTGTTTTATCTTCCTTTTCATCAATCGAAAAAGCTCCCTGATAAGGCCCTATAGAAATTATGTAACTTCCTTTTTTGAGGTCTGAAAAACAATAAATATTCTCATTTTCTGTTGTTTTTAACGAATATAAGCTATTATCTAGTATTTCACATTCTCTTTGAAGAACAACTTTATATTTATCTTTATTTGTATAAATGATAACATTATCACCAGCAATATATTTTGCCTTATTGAAAATCAAATTTGTATTCATAATTAACCTTTAATAGCGCCTTGAGAAAGTCCGCCAATAACCATTTTTTTCTGAGAAACTATAAAAATAATAACAACTGGAATTAAAGCCAGAATTGAGGCCGAAAATACCCATTCCCATCGGGTAGAATGTTCACCATTCAATCTTTGAAGAAGCAAAGGAAGAGTAATCATCTTTTCATTGGCTCCAACTAAAACTTTGGCTGTAAAATATTCTTCCCAAAAACCTTGGAAAGCAAAGATACTCATTGTACCAATTGCAGGAGTCGACAATGGTAATAGAATTTTAAAGAAAATTGTTCCATGACCCCCACCATCAATAATTACTGATTCAGAAAGATCTTTTGGAATACCCCTAAAGAAATTCCTTAAAAAGAAAGTATTTCCACATATACAAGTAGAGACATAAACCAAAATAAGACCGCCTCTTGTTCCTATAAGACTTGTATCTGTAAAAGGAATTCTCAGAGCTTTTAATATAATAAATTGTGGAATTATATTTAAAAATCCAGGAAGCATCAAAGTAAAAAGATAAACAGCAAAGATAAAATCTCTTCCTTTAAATTTTATTCTTGCAAACCCATAAGCTGACAATGTTGAAATAAAGATTGCAAAACACATTGTGATAAACGTGTTTACAATACTATTGATTACCGCCATTGGAAATAGAGGCATTTGTAAAACATGTTGATACCCTACAAAATTAAAACTAGAAGGTAAAAGTCTTGGGGGATCAGGTAAAACATAACTAAAAGTCTCAAACGAATTAGAAATCATAAACAAAAAAGGAACCGAGAATAATAGTAAAAAAAACAAAAGGATAATCCAAATAATTACTTGTTTCATAAGGACCCCTCCTGATTGTCTAATTTAAAAGCTTTGTTCATAACAAGTGTCAGTAGTACAATGGTAATTGAACTAATAAGACCAACAGCTGAAGCTTGTCCAAACTGGAATTTTCCAAAAGCTCTATCATAAAGCATGTATTGAAGTACGCTTGTTTTTCCATTAGGACCACCACTAGTTAGTAACATAACCTGGAGGAACACATTAAAAGATCCAATTATCATATTTACCAAAACAAAGAATGTTGTCGGTTTAAGACTTGGAACAGTAATGAATCTAAATTTTTGCCAAGTTGAAGCCCCATCTAAATCGGCTGCCTCATAAAGTATATCTGGAATGGATTGTAAGGCTGCTAGATAAATCAACATTGACCATCCAGTATTTTTCCAAATTCCCATTAACCAGATTGCTGCATTACCTGACCACTCCCTAAGGAGCCATGGAATATAATTTGGAATAACATGAATTATATCAACTAGAAAATAATTGATTAAACCTCTATTAGAATTATTAAACATGTACTTAAAAACTAGAGAGACTATAACCCAAGAGGTAATTACAGGGAGGTAAAAGCCAACCTTGAAGATGCTTCCACCTCTCTTTAAATTATTAATAAGATAACTGAAAATCATTCCCCCAAAAACAATAAATGGAACAGTAACTATGGCATAAAGAAAGTTATTCCTATAAGCATACCAGAACTCTTTATTTGATTCTGTAAATATTACTTTAAAGTTTTCTAACCCAATAAAAGTAATATTTCCTTGAACAATTTGATAATTAGAAAAAGCTATCCTAATTGTGAATATCATAGGAAAGAGTACAAAGATTGATATCAAGACCAATCCTGGTAAAACAAAAGGGAAAGAATATCTCCAACCATTCAAATCCCTTCTGCTATAGTTTTTTATTCTGTATACCATTACAACAACCTATTTAGATAGAATTGCATCCAATTCTAAAGCAGTCTTATCAATTTCTTGTTTTACATCAGCTTTATCAACGAAAATTGTAGTCATACAATTTTTCCACAAAGTTTCTATGTCACTTGTATATGGTGAAGGAATTCTAGCCTTTGCTGTTTCAAGTTGCTTCATATATACAGACCAAACTGGATTTTCTAATACAGTAGCACTTTTAACCATTTCTTTTAAAACAGGTAACTGCCCTGATTTTAACATAGCTTCTTGGACTGCGTCACTAGTCATGAACTGTGCAAATTTCCAAGCCGCATCTTGATGTTTTGAAGTTGAGAAAACTACAATGTTTTCACCACCAACAACAGAAGCACTTCTTCCTTCATAAGTTGGAATTAAAGCAGGAACTATTCCCATATCAGCTTTTGCATTAAAATTATACCAAGGACCTTCGAAGAACATTGCATATTCACTTTCAATTCCATCCCAAGCATCAACACTTCCATCAAGATCTCTTATTGTAAAAATACCTTCATCATGAAGTTTTATCATTTGTTTAACTGCAGCAATACTTTCTGCGCTATTAAAATAACCACTTGCTTTTGTAAAGTTTTCATCGGTTAAGACACCTCCGAACAACCAGAAATAAGGATAAAGATCCCAATCACCAAAGCCTGAAACATTCAAAGAGTAGGTATCACGATTCTTTGCTGCTGCAAAAAACTCTTCCATTGTTGATGGAACTTCAGCTAAACCAATTTCATCCTTTAAGATTTTTGTGTTTACAACTGCAACTTTACAATTTGTATCAAGTGGAAGTCCATAATAATCACCTTTGAAATTATTTGTGGATAAAGGCCCTTCTAAGAAAGAATCTTTCAATCCATCAAATTCAGGATAATCACTTACAGCCTTTAAACCACCTTGATTTGCATAGGATGCAGTATTTGTAATATCAATACGAGCAACATCTGGTCCATTTCCAGTTCCAAAGGAAGTAACAACCATCTGATGATACTGACTTCCATCTTGTCTAATACAATCAATCATAATATCTGGATTTGCTTTTTCCCACATTGGGATTACTTCATTTAGCAAAACAGCTTCTTCTCCATCTCCATAAGTATACCAAAATTTTAAGGTAACTTTACTGCTATCTTTTTCTTCAACACC
>JBAYZQ010000035.1:0-15634 GCA_041672385.1 Sphaerochaetaceae bacterium
GCTGTTTATGCTAAGTTTAACTCGTCCCATGGATCTCTCCTTATTGGTGGTTGTAAACTTAATATTAACAGAGTTTTGTGGGACTTTCTTTATATTTTTTCGTGGACACTTTATCTTACTCTTCACAATTAATAGAACCGGTTTGAATTTTACTTGACTTCTCGATATGCCCATAATACAATTATATTACGTTTCAATGTTTAATCTTTGTACTGATTTAATTTAACTTAAGGGTATAAACATTAAATAAAAGGGGGAAATGTAATGAAAAAGATGTTGGTCATGTTAATGGTCGTTTTTTTGGTAATGGGTTTTGCATTTGCTGAAGCACAGCAAGAAACTATGTCTGAACAAACCATTGAAAAAGTCATAAAAACAAATGTTATGGCAAGTGGAGATCTTGAAATCTTTTCTTGGTGGGCCGGTGATGAAGGACCTGCACTAGAGGCTTTGATTACTCAGTTTAAAGGTAACTATCCTAAGGTAAATTTAATAAACGCTACTGTAACAGGAGGCTCCGGAGTCAATGCAAAAGCAGTATTAAAAACCCGTATGTTAGGAGGAGATCCACCAGAAGCTTTCCAAGTACACGCTGGACAAGAATTAATTGGAACTTGGGTAAATTCAGATAGGATGCTAGATTTAACACCTCTCTTTGAAGCAGAGAATTGGTTTGAAGTATTCCCAGAAGATTTAATTAATTTAATTGGAACTGATGAAGGAATTTGGTCTGTACCTGTTTGTGTTCATAAATCCAATGTAATGTGGTATATTCCAGCAAATTTGAAAAAATGGGGAGTTACGGTTCCTACAACTTGGGATGAATTCTTTGCAGTAGCCACAAAACTTCAAGCAAAAGGAATTGTTCCACTTTCAATGGGTGCTTTGTGGACAGCAAATGAAAACTGGGAAAATATTGCATTAGCAGTCTTAGGTGTTGATGATTATAATGCTCTTTGGTCTGGAGATCTTGCTTGGACAGATGCTAAAGTAGAAAAAGTATGGATGACCTTTGGGAAGATGTTAGATTTAACCAATAAAGATGCTTCTTCCATGTCATGGCAACAAGCTACCGATATGGTAATTAGTGGAAAAGCAGCTTTTAATTTTATGGGAGACTGGGCTGCTGGTTACATGATGACTACTCTAAAAATGGTTCCAGAAAAAGATTTTGGATGGGCAAATACCCCAGGAACAACTGGAGCTTTCCAATTTCTAGCAGATAGTTTTGGAATTCCTAAGGGCTGTAAAAATCCAACTGCAGCAGTTGCTTGGGTAAGTGCATGTGGTTCAAAAGCAGGACAAGATGCTTTTAACCCTCTAAAGGGCTCAATTCCAGCAAGAACTGATGCTAATATGAGTTTATACAGTGTATATTCAAAATCAGCCGCAATGGATTTTGCAAATGACTCTATCGTAGGTTCTTTAGCTCATGGATGTGTGGCTAATGAAGGCTTTATGAATGATTTCAATTCAGTAATGGATGGATTCATGAAAAATAGAGATGCTAAAGCTGCTTGCTTAGCTTGTGCAGAAATAGCAGAAACCAATGGAATGACAAAGTAAATTATAGGTATTAACTTTAAGGCGGCTTGGGGTGAGCCGCCATTTTTCTATTAAGAGGAATAAATAATGAATATTTCAAAAGGTAAGAAAAAAAACAAGGAAAAACTTTACTCACTTTTAATATTGTTACCTTCTATTTTACTAGTAGGTATCTTTGTTTATGGGTTTGTGGGGAATACAATCTGGACCTCTTTAACTGATTGGGGTGAAGGAGCAGGACTAGCTTTAAATCCGATTAAGAACTTTGTTGGTCTTAAAAATTATAAAACCTTGTTTTTTAGTTTTACACAATCAGGCTTTCGACAAGATTTAGTAAATACTATTTTTTATACCTTGCTATTATTGTTTGGGACTTTGTTTCTTGGACTTTTTCTTGCCATCATGTTGGATAGAAAAGTCAAAAAAGAAGGAATTTATAGAACCATTTTTCTTTACCCAATGGCCTTATCATTTATTGTAAGTGGAACAATTTGGCGATGGCTCTTAGCCCCTTCAGGAGGGGTAAATCAAATACCTACTTGGTTTGGTGGAAAACAGAATCAATTCCTTTGGATAAGTAGCCAAAAACAAATATTACAATTTAATTGGCAAAATATTTGGCAAGTACTTGGAGTTATAGGATTAATATTTTGTGTTATAGTTTTATTAATAAATATTAAAAGAGAAGACAAAAGGAAAATAATTATCTGGTCTTGTGTTTCCGGAATTTTTGCACTTTTTGCTTTTGTAATTTGCCCTTTGATTCCACCAGTTTTAAAGAGCGAAGAAAAACATGGATTAAACCTAGCTATAATTGGAATAATAATTGCTGGTGTTTGGCAATATTCAGGATATGCAATGGCCTTATATTTGGCTGGTTTAAGAGGACTAAGCGGAAGTATAAAAGAAAGCGCTAAACTTGATGGTGCAAATGAAGCTGTTTACTATTTTAAAATTGCTATACCGAATCTTAAGCCAATTACATTAAGTGCAGTTGTAATAATGGCTCATATTTCTTTAAAGATGTTTGATCTTATATATGCAATGGCAGGGGCTGATAATGGTTTTACTGGTCATCCTTCAGTTCGAATGTATCTTACAACCTTTCGAGCCAATAAATTTGCGCTTGGTGCTGCAATGGCTGTAATCCTATTCTTTTTGGCAGCCTGTTTCATAATTCCTTATATGGTTAATTCCCATAGATCAAGGAGGCCAATGCGATGAATAAAGTAAAAGTTAAGAAATCTTTTTATTATTTTTGGATGATTGTTCTTTGCATAATGTTTTTAACTCCAGTTTATATGGCAATTATTACCTCCTTAAAAGATCCTGCAGAAATTAATTTAACTACAAGTTGGAAATGGCCTACAATTTTGAATTTTAACAGCTATTCAAAAGCTTTCAAGTTACTTAAACCAAATTTTATAAATTCGGTAATATTAGCAGTGTCTGGAACTGTTATATCTTCTTTTGTTGGAGCCATTAATGGTTATATATTTTCAAAAAATAAATTTAAAGGAAGTGAGTTAATCTTTACGCTTCTCCTTTTTGGAATGTTTATTCCTTATCAAATTATTCTTATTCCTTTATTTCAGGTTCTTAAAACGTTTGGATTATATGGATCTTTGACAGGGTTGATTTTTGCTCATGTGGTTTATGGTATTCCAATTGTTACAATGCTTTTTAGGAATTTCTACGACCAAATTCCGGATTCAATCCTTGAATCGGGAAGAATTGATGGGGCAGGTTATTTTTCTATTTTCACTAGATTAATGCTTCCTCTTTCAATTCCATCTTTTGTAGTTGTTGGAATTTGGCAGTTTACTCAAATTTGGAATGAATTTCTTTGGGGAATCTGCTTAACAAAACAATCTTCAAATCCTATAACTGTAGGCTTAAGTCAATTAGCAGGAGGCCAAGCTGTAAGTTGGAATATACCTATGGCCGGAGCAATTTTGTCTGCCTTACCTGTTTTAGCAATTTATATTTTCTTAGGAAAGTATTTTATTCAAGGACTTCTTTCGGGCTCTGTTAAAGAATAATATATTGTATAAATACTGAATAATTATACAATTAATGTATTGATGAAAATTTGATTAACCTATATACTTTTTTTTATTAATTAGGAGAATTTAATGAAAAGAGTATTAATTGTAATTATGGTTTGTTTAATAGTAGCTAGCAGTATATTTGCTTCGGGTAAAACTGAGACTAAAGTTGACAACTCCCTTGACCTTGTAATGGAAAAGGGCGTTTTTGTTTTAGGATTAGACGATAGTTTTCCACCAATGGGATTTAGAGATGAAGATAATAACATCGTTGGTTTTGATATTGATTTGGCAAAAGAAGTTTGTTTAAGAAACGGTCTTGAACTTAAGAGTCAACCAATTAGTTGGGATGCTAAAGAACAAGAACTTAATACCCATCAGATAGACTGTATTTGGAATGGTTTTACCATTACCGAAGAAAGAAAACAATCAATGAGTATGACTGATGCTTACCTAAGTAACGCTCAGGTAGTAATTGTTAAAGCTGATAGTCCTTATCAAACTTTAGCAGATTTAGCAGGAAAATCAGTTGGTGTTCAAGTTAGTTCAACAGGTCAAGCAGCCGTTGAGGATAATCCAGAATTTAAAGATTCCTTAAAAGAAGTTATTGAGTTTAAAGATTTCTTAACAGCTTTGATGGATCTTAAAATGGGTTCAACTGATGCAGTTGTAATGGATTTGATTGTAGCAAATTATAATATAACCAATAACAGAGAACAATATAGAATTCTTGAACAAGACCTTGGAGCTGAAGCTTATGGAATTGGTTTTAGAAAAGATGATGTAGCTTTAAGAAATGCAATTCAAGATACTTTAATGGATATGGTAGAAGACGGAAAAATGGCTGAAATCTCTGAAAAGTGGTTTGGTTCTGATATTACAGTCCTAGGTAAGTAGAATGAGTAAAATGTTTCTCCAAATGCTTTCTGGATCCCTTGTTTCAATAGAGATTTTTGTTTTAACTTTGATTTTTGCTATTCCACTTGGATTTTTAGTAGCAAAAGGGAGAATGAGTAAAAATAAGATAATCAGCGCAATTGTAAATTTTTATATTATGGTAATGAGGGGAACCCCCTTGATTTTACAATTGCTGTTTTTCTATTTTGCTCCATATTACATATTTGGTTTTTCTTGGGGTAGATTTACGGCAGTCATAGTGGCTTTTACAATTAACTATGCTGCCTATTTTGCTGAAATTTATCGAGGTGGTATACAATCAATTGATAAAGGTCAGTATGAAGCAAGCTCAGTTCTTGGATATACAAAGAGTTATTCCTTTTTTCATATAATATTACCACAGGTGATTAAAAGAATTATGCCAGCCATGGCAAATGAAATTATAACCTTAGTAAAAGATACTGCTTTAGCCCAAACAATAGGAGTAGCAGAGCTTTTTAGGGTAGCACAGACAACATCTTCAAGGGTGTTCTCTACTATGCCAATTTTCTTTGCAGGGGTATTTTACTTTATTATGAATGGAGTTTTGTCTAAACTGTTTGATAAAGTTGAAAGGAAATTAGCCTATTATGAATAAAAATGAAAAAATAATTGAGGTGAAAAACCTTCAAAAGAGCTTTGACGGTATAACCGTTTTGAAAGGTGTTGATTTTTCAGTTTACAAAGGTCAAGTTCTTTCAATAATTGGTTCTTCTGGAAGTGGGAAAAGCACTATTTTAAGGTGTATTAATCAGCTAGAAACCATTGATGAAGGTGAAATTACAATATGTAACGATAAGCTTTATTACTACGATGAAAATGGAAACGCAAAAAGTGCCGATGAAAAGGAAAGAAAAAAAATAAATCTAAATTGTGGTTTAGTATTTCAAAATTTCAATCTTTTTCCCCATTTTTCAGTGTTAAAAAATGTTAGTGATCCTCAAGTCCAAGTTCTTAAACTCACTAGAAAAGAGGCAGATGAAAATGCTTTTACGCTACTAGAGAAGGTTGGATTACTTGATAAAAAAGATAACTTTCCTTGCCAACTCTCAGGTGGTCAAAAGCAGAGAGTATCTATTGCTAGGGCTTTGGCTTTAAAACCAAGTCTTCTTTGTTTTGATGAACCTACCAGTGCTTTGGATCCTGAATTAACTTTTGAAATTCTTAATATTATTAAAATGTTATCCAAAGAAGATAGAACCATGATTGTAGTAACTCATGAAATGCAGTTTGCAAAAGAAATTAGTGATGAGGTTATTTTTCTGGATTCGGGTATGATTTTAGAACGTGGAAAAAGCTCTGAAATCTTTAATAATCCAGAAAATGAAAGAACAAAAAAGTTTTTGATGAAATTTGATTAGAGGATTTTTCCATTTTGAATGATGTATTTAAAACCTTCTGGTTTTATGGCGGGTTCAGATATGGAAGAATTGTCTTTGATTTGTTTTGGATCAAAACAAACCAAATTTGCTTTTAAACCCTTTCTTATGAAGCCAACATCATTTAAATTAAATCTTTCAGCACTTAATCCCGTCATTCTATGAATTGCCCACTCTAAAGAACTTGAATGTTTCTTAAGAAAGCTTGGATCTAAAATGTGGTTAGTTGAATTGTAACATCTTGGGTGAGGGAAAGGACTATTATAAAGGGCATCTGTTCCAAAAGCACTTAACCGATGACGAAAGATTTTACCAAGAGTAGCTGATGATTCAGTATAGTCAATCATCAAAGCTTCTCCCGTTTCTTCTGAAAGAATCTTAAAAAGGGCATAATAAGGGTTTATCTTGAAGTGTTCTCCCACTTCTATTAGATTTTTTCCCCTTAATTCAGGAAAATGTGTTAATTCTGTTATGAATATTTTTGATAAAGACACCATATTTAAAATGCTATCCCAATTTTTGGGATTATTAATTTCATTTATTAATTGGGGATAGTTTGAAGAATCCTTTAAAAAAGCTGAACGTTGGATCCTCTCCATTGAGAGGACTTTTGGAGGAAGAAGACCCATAAGAGTTGTGCTTCCATATTCAAAAGGATATTGGTCAAACCCAATAACCTGTGAAGAGTTTTCAATAAGATTTAAAACTTGATCAATCAAACTTTGATTTTTATCCCCAATAATCTTTAAGTGAGAAATTTCAAGTTTAACTCCAGTTTGTTTTGCAATAGAAAGTATTTGATTAAGCGAAGAAATTATATTAGTTCCTTCACATCGATGATGTACACTAAGGATTTTATTATTTTCAGCACAAGTTTTTGCAAGACTTAAAAGTTCTTTGTTACTGGCAAATACCCCCGGTGCATAATAAAGACCCATTGAAAGGCCAAGAGTTCCCTGAGTAAAGCTTTCTTTTAAAAGTAAGGTCATTTGCTTAATCTCTTCATCTGTAGCTTCACGGTTTGCATTCTCTCTTATAGCTTGGAATCTTAAAGCAGAATGACTAGTTAACATTCTCATATCATAGGGTGAATGAATCTTATCTTTATAAGAATTATAATCTGTCCAATCAAAAAAAGGGTATTGTCCCAGAATGTCAAAAATAAGGCTTTTAGGGAAATCTTTATTATTTTTAATTGGAAAAACTCCAATTCCACAATTTCCCGAAATTTCAGTTAAAATTCCTTGATTAGTTTTCCCCTTCATAAGAGGATTTCTTAAAATTTCAAGATCACTATGGGCATGTAAATCAATAAAACCAGGACAAAGAATAAATCCTGTTAAATCAATAGTTTTTCCAGAAAAATTAGAAAAACTTCCAACATCTAATATTTTATCATCATCAATTAGAACATCATTTTTCTTTATCTTGTTAAGGCTTCCATCATGTACCAAGGCATTTTTTAATAAAATCATTATTTTCTCTTTAAAAGCTATCACAAAAAAGTGATATTAACTTTTGATAATTTCCTCTTATTCTAGCTGAAATAAGTGAAGCCTTAACTTCATCTATTTCTTTTGGGTTTAATAACATAATTGGATATCCACCAATCTTTAACTCAGTTTGAAAGGCAATCCAAGCCGTGGCTTCATTTGCTAATAAAAACGGTTTGATTTTCATTAAGCCACCAAAAAGAAAACTAGCTCTTGTTAAAGCATGAAGAGAAGACCAATTGTTTTTATATTGCAACATTAAACCTTTGAATTCTTTTTCTGTTAAACTGGAGCGAAACTGGCCCTTTTGCTTATTATCAACAGAATTTAAAATTCTTAAATTTAAAGTTCTTAAACTTGAAACTGATATCTTGGTATCTAGTTCATTTAATTGTGAATATTCATTCAAAATTTGAACATGATAAAAAAGTGGAATTCCTTCAATAAAATTCCCAGAAAGAATTTTTTCAATATTTAATAAGTCAAAATCAGGTTTTTCAAAATAAACTATATTTGAAAGGGTTGCAAGTATTGCTTTTTCTTGTTTTTCCTTGGTTTGACCCTTTGTTTTTGCATTTTCAATTTTATTATAGTTTTGATGTCCAGGAGTAAAATTTTCCCCTTTTGTAAATCGAAGGCTTCTTCCATCAGAAGGTCGTTCAATATCGGCAGGAATACTCCAAGCCCAGTTACCATGACGCTCGGCTCCCTCGACTCTTCCTTCGCTACATAAACCTCTGACTCTTCTTTCACTAAGATTCCATTTTTCAGCAGCTTCTATTACACTAATATAATCCATGTTTTAATGTTATTGTTAAAGAAGGATAAATGCAAGAAATTAAATACTTTCAAGGTCGAAAAATTTAATAAATTCTTTATCATTAGTATATTGGAAACTTTTTATTCCAAGTTTTTCAGCTGCAATTATATTTTCTTTAATATCATCAATAAAAAAGGCCTTTGAAGGAATAACTTGCTCATGAGAAAGAATATAATTGAAAAAATTCTCTTTTGGTTTAGCAACTTTCATTTCATGAGAAACATAACAATAATCAAAATATTTATTCCAGCCATTTTTTTTGAAATAATTAAAATGAGGAGCAAAAGTGTTTGAACCAAGAACAATTCGTTTATTATAACTTCTTAATTCCTCAATGAGTTTTACCGCTAGTGGATTAAGAGTTGAATGAAGGGTGGAATCAAAAGGATTTCCTTCTACTTTAACATCAAAACGTTTCTCAACGTGGGACCAATATTCATTAAAAGTAATAGAAGCTTCCATTAAAGGAAAATCAAAAATCAAATAATCCTCAATAAAATCTTTTTCATAAATATTTAAGCTTCTAGCTGTTTCTCCAAGAAAATCAATATTTTTTATTACAACATTACCCATATCAAAAATAAATAAGTCTTTTGATTTAATTAGTTTAGCCTTTTCTGGATTCATAAACAGCTGCACCTCCTAAAAAGTATCGTGACAATGTAAAGAATAATATAAACATCGGTATTGATGCAAGAAGGGCAACGGCCATTAAAGCTCCTTCATCAGTTTGTTTTTCTTCACTGAACTTTGTTATGTACAAAGGAATGGTTTTCATTTTTTCTCTTTGTGATACTAAAAGAGGCCATAAGAGATTGTCCCATTGATTTCTAAAAGACAATATTCCTAAAGTAGCAATTACCGGAGTACAATTTGGTAAAACTATTTTCCAATAAATTTTGAATTCTCCTAGGCCATCCACTCTTGAGGCATCAAGATATTCTGAAGGGAAAGTTAGAAGATATTGACGCATCTGAAATACTCCAAAGGCACTTACAAGAAAGGGTATGATTAGACCCCGATAAGAGTCAATCATTTTCAAAGAAGAAGTTACCATGTATAAAGGTATCATAATTGCCTCAAAAGGAATCATCATAGTTGCCATGATAGCCATAAAAACAAAAGTTCTTCCCTTAAAACGGAATTTAGCCAGACCGTAACCACAAAGGGAACCAAGAAGAACGGTTGAAACAGAACAAGAAATTGCAACAATAAGAGAATTGAGCAAATTTCGTAAGAAAATAACGTTGTTATTATTTCCATAAATTGCTTTATGAAAGTTTGTTAAGAATGTTCTTGGTATAGTTGTTCCAGTACAATCATTTAAAGTAACTGGAGTAAAAAACTTCGTAGATGGAATCCAAGAATAAGGCATGGATAAAATTTGTCTAGGGTCCATAAAACTAGCTGTGAACATAAAAATAATTGGAGTTAAAGTAAATAATAAAACCAAAATTAAAAAGATCCAAATTATAATTTCTCCCACAGTGTGTTTTCCAATAAATTTATTCATATTAACCTCCTAGTATTCAACGTCGTCGCTTTTTGAAACGGCGAATTGGAAATAGGTAAGAATTAACATTATAATAAATAATATTATTGACATAGCACTGGCACGACCAAGTCTGCCATTCCTAATTCCAGTGAAATAAATGTTCATAGTAATTACATCAATAGGCTGACGAGCAGCTCCTCCTTGATGGAACATGTATTGAGTGGAGAAGGTTTTTAAACATTGTAACATTGCCATTATCGAAACTAAAACGACTGTTGGTTTTAATAATGGTAAGGTAATTCTCCAGAAAGTTTTCCATCGATTGGAACCATCAACTGTTGCAGCTTCATAAATAGCCGGTGGTATAGCAGCAAGACCGGTTATAAATAATATTACGAAATAACCAATATACTTCCAAAAATAAACAATCATTGTGGAGGCCTGCAACATTTCATTGTTAACTAGCCAAAGAAAATCATGTCCAGATTGAAAAGTTAGAGTATTTGCAAATTGATTAAAAAGCCCTCTAGGATCAAAAAGAATTAACCATATGGCTGCAGCTACAACTGAAGAAAGTACTGCTGGGGTGTAATAGGCAAGTTGAAAAAATTGTTTTGATTTTGGATGTCTAAGTTGCATAAGAAATACAGCCAATATTAAAGAAATAACCACCATTGGTATAAAAGTTCCAATGGTAAAAGTAAGAGTGGCTCTCATAGAATTCATAAGTGAAAAGCCCCCATTGGATTTTGTAAATAAATAGATATAATTGTCAAAACCAATAAATTCACTTGTTCTTTGGACAGCCATTCTATTTGTGAGGCTGGTAAAAAAAGCATTAACAATAGGGTAGAAGCTGAAGACACTAAAGAAAAGAAGACAAGGTAAAGTAAAACTGAAACCCCACCGAGCTTGTTTTCTTTCAATACTGAAAGTTTTGTTTTTATTTTTCATATTTGTTCTCTTTTTTAAAGTAAAAGACAGACAGAACCCGAAGATCCTGTCTGTAATAAAAGTCTTTATTGCTCGTCAATTAGTTCTTGAGCAGAAGTTTTAAGTTGGAGATAAGCCTGTTTTGGGTCTACTCCTTGTAACATTACAGCTTCTACAGACGTTCTAATCAAAGCTTGTATTTCAGCAGAAGCGGCTCCGTAATAAACTATGTGACCACGTGCAAAATCACCTGTAAATACATCACTATAAGGCATATTTTTATAGGTCTCACTATTTAGAAGTTCAATAGTAGGCTGAATGATTCCAACATTTACCAAATATTCTTCACCATGACTTAACATGTAGCTGATAAGTTGCCAAGCAGCTTTTTGAGTTGCTTTATCAGCATCAGAATTTACCATGTAGAAATGTCCATAATAACAACCTGCTACATCTTTAACAGCATTTTTGAATTTTGGATAAGGTACTACCATCCATTCTCCACTGTTATAAAAATCTGGATTATCATTTAAGATTCTTGCTTCTTGATAAAGGCCAGTGGTACACATTGCTATATCATTATTGTCTTTATTGAAAAGCTTTCTTGCAGCTGTATAGGTAGGAGATCCAAGGTTTTCTCCATTTGGTCCCCAATTTTTCATGAAAGTTAAAAATTCAATCCAGGCCTTTTCACCCACAATAGCTTCTTTACCATCTTCGCTAAATAAGGCTCCACCAAGTTGTTCAACCATAGGTACGTTGTTAACAAGGTAGTAACCATATCTAAAGTCATAACCTCTACGAACTAGAATATCTCCTTCACGAATAATAAGTTTTCTTGAAATTTCTACCATGTCTTCCCAAGTTTTTGGATAGTCTTTTTCTGGATCCAAACCAGCGTCTCTAAAAACTTTTTTATTCAAGAAAATAGACCAATTGGTAAGTTCAAGTGGAAGTCCATAAACTTTCCCATCTAAAGTTACTCCTTCTAGCATCTTTGGAGCGTAAGAATTAATGACATCCTTAGCATCAGAATAGCCAGCTGCTTCATAATCAATTTGAGCAACACGACCAGCTGATATATATTGATACTCATCTTCAATGGAAAGATTAAACATGGTAGGTCCTTGGTTTGCAGCAAAGGCCGATTGGACTAATTCGATTAATTTATTTGCACTTTGACGAGTAACATTTACTGTAACATTAGGATGGGTTTTGGTGAATTCTTCGATATATCGATCTTCAAGTTTTTGCCTATTGGCATCCTCATGAGTCCAGAATTCAATTGTTACAGGAGCGTTTTCATCAACTTCCTGTGTTCCAGTTGCCAATAAAGGTGCAATTAATGCTAAGATTAATAATATGGATACAACAATTTTTTTCATAATTTTCCTCCCGAAAATTTCTTATAACTAATTTTCGGTCTGAATGGTTGTTTTTACAATAGAAATATTTTGTCATTTGTTCTTTGTTTTTGACATTTGTAGCTATTTAAAATAATTAAGTAGTTTTTCTTTAAGGGTTCTTGTTTCTTCTTCAAGTTTAGTGATGTGCTCATAGTCTAACTGTTTAGCCTTTTCAGTTTGATTAGTCTTTAAGGCTTCAACCAACTTTTGATGTTCACTAAGAACTCCTTGGGATATGGAGTCAAAAGAAAAACTCAACCTTCTAATTCTTTGGTAGTTTCCACTATGAGTTTGAATTAAGGTATAACAATTTTCTTTTTCAGCTCCCTTAAAGATGAGGCCATGAAATTCATTATCAAGAAGAAGGAAAGTTTTCATATCTCTAATTTCAAAAGCTTTAGATTGCTTTTTAATTATTTCTTCCATCTCTCTTATGTAGGTTTGACCTTCAGTAGTGCTGACTTGTTTTAAGAAAAGTGAAAGGGCTCCAAGTTCAAGTGTAGTTCTTAAAAACTGTTCTTCGCGGACTATTCTAAGATCAATTTTAGAAACTTTTGTTCCACTTTGTGGAATTATAGTTAGAAGTCCTTCTCCTGCGAGACGATTAAGTGCATCTCTTAATGGAGAGCGACTTACTTGATATTGATTAACCAAATCACGAATCTTAAGCTCAGTTCCAGGTTCAAAATCTAAATTTAGTATTTTTGTTCTTAAGTCTTGGTATATCTTTTCACTATCCATAATAAGATTATTGTAACACGTACGAAGTGAATTTGCAAGAAATAAATAATTAATATGTTAATATTTCAGTTTTAAAATATTCTAATATAAAAAATTATGATAACTAATATATTAGTTATTCAAGAATTAGCTTGCAATCTAAAAAAAGCTATGTTAAAATATAACTCCCGTAGGAGGAATTTTATGAAACTAACTATTAAAGGCTTGAACGATAAGAATTGGAAAGAGAAGGGATATATGCTTCCCCAGTTTTCAATTGATAAAGTAAAAGAAAATACCAAGAAGAATCCAAAATGGGTTCATTTTGGTGCAGGTAATATTTTTAGAGGATTTCAGGCTGCAAGAATGCAAGATCTTCTTGAGCAAGGAGTAGAGGATACTGGAATTATCGTTGGTGAAGGATTTGATCTTGAAATCATAGATAAAATTTATAAACCCCACGATAACCTTTCTTTGGTTGTAACTCTTAAAAGTGATGGAACTATAGAAAAGAGAGTTGTTGCTAGTGTTGTTGAAAGCTATAAATGTTGTCCTGATAACAGTGAAGATTATGGAAAATTAAAAGAAATCTTTAGAAATCCAGCCTTTCAAATGGCAAGTTTTACAATTACAGAAAAGGGTTACGCAATGACCCCAAAATATGTTATTGATGATATAGAGAGAGGTCCTTTAGAATGCCGAACAATTATTCCAATGGTGACCTCTTTAGCCTATGAAAGATTTATTGCAGGCGCTCATCCATTTAGTTTTGTGAGTATGGATAATTGCTCCCACAACGGAGAAAAATTGAGAAATGCAGTTTTGCAAGTTGCCACTCAGTGGAAAGAGAAATTACTTGTTCCTAAAGATTTCGTTGACTATATTTCTGATGAAAAAAGAGTTTCATTTCCTTTATCAATGATTGATAAAATTACTCCAAGACCAGATGCAGATGTTAAGAAAATGCTTGAAAAAGATGGATTTGAAGATGCAGAGGTTATTATTACTTCAAAAAGAACTTATATAGCACCTTATGTTAATGCAGAGCAGAGTGAATATTTGGTAATTGAAGATCGTTTTCCTAATGGAAGACCAGCTTTAGAGAAAGCCGGAATTTACTTTACAGATAAAGACACTGTAAATAAAGTAGAAAGAATGAAAGTTTGTACCTGTCTTAATCCACTTCATACAGCAATGAGTGTTGCTGGATGTCTTTTGGGATTTAAGAAAATTAGTGAAGAAATGAAAGATTCTGACATAGTAAATATGATAAAAACTTTGGGTTATAAAGAAGGACTTCCAGTAGTAACTGATCCAAAAATTTTAAATCCAAAAGATTTTATTGATGATGTTGTTGAAAATCGACTTGTAAATCCTTTTATGCCTGATACTCCACAGAGAATTGCTACAGATACCAGTCAGAAAATTGCAATTAGATTTGGAGAAACTGTAAAAAGTTATTTGAATGATAAAAATCTTAATGTAAAAGACTTGAAGGTTATTCCTTTTGTGTATGCACTTTGGATTCGTTATCTTATGGCAATCGATGACAATGGAAATGAATTTACTTTGAGTCCTGACCCAATGTTAGAAGAGCTTCAGCCGATTGTAAGTCAGCTTAAACTTGGAAATACGGACAATCTTAAAGAAATAGTTAAACCAATTCTTGAGAATGAAAAGATTTTTGGTTATAACCTTTATACTTCCCAACTTTTTGATGCTACCTTTGAGAATCTTAAGAAGATGCTTTCAGGAACAGGAAAAGTAAGAGAAACTCTTCATGGGTTATTTGTTTAATATTTAAGGAGAACGATGATGTTAAAAGTTAAAAAAGACTATACCTACGCTTTGGTATGTCCAACAAGTATGGGAGTTAGATTAACTCCGATAAATAGAATGCCAGTTCATACAAGTTCTATATATCAAATGGAATCTACAAGTGCAGAAAGTAATGTATTGAATGTTTCTGCTTCTTTAGGTTTGAGAACTAAAGTTTTGACAACTTTTGTAAAAGACAGTCCTATTGCGAGTTTTATTCAAGCAGAATTAAGAAAAAGAAATATCGAATATGATGGTAAATGTGTAGAACAGGGGAATCCTTGGGGTTATCGTCATCAGATAAATATTGCTGATAGTGGATATGGAATGCGTGGACCAAGAGTTTGTAATGACAGAGCTGGAGAAGTAGGTCGAACCTTAAACATTAAGGATTTTGATTTAAAAAAACTTTTTGTTACTGATGGGGTTGCAATCTTACACATTAGTGGACTTATTGCTGCTTTAAGCCCTGAAACAAGCGTATTTTGTCTTGAACTAGCACGAGAAGCAAAAAAGAATGGAACTTTGATAAGTTTTGATTTAAACTATAGAGCTAGTTTTTGGATTAACAGAGAACAAGAATTATCTGCTATTTTCAAAGAAATTGCCTCTTTATCTGATATTTTGATTGGTAATGAAGAAGATTTTCAACTTGCATTGGGTGTTAAAGGTCCAGACGCTGGTGGAAAAGGACTTAACGCAAAAATTGAAGGTTTTAAGGGTATGATTGAAAGAGTTAGAAAACAATATCCTGCAACCAGTGTATTTGCTACAACATTAAGAGAAGTTGTAAGTGCAAATGAACATATTTGGGGAGCCATTGTTTATACTGAAGGACAGTGGTTTGTTGAAGAACCTAGAAATATTCAAGTCCTTGATCGTATTGGTGGAGGAGATGGCTTTGTAGCAGGACTGCTTTATGCCATAATTAAAGGTTTTGATGTTGAACAGTGGATTCAATTTGGTTGGGCTACAGGTGTACTAGCTACTACTGTGCTAACAGATTTTGCAACTCCTGCCGACGAGGCTCAGGTTTGGAGT
>JBAYZQ010000036.1:0-15617 GCA_041672385.1 Sphaerochaetaceae bacterium
TTTTTCCTCCAAATAAATCATCTAAATTTTCTTCAATATCACTGTCCCATGGAGTATCTGTTCCACTTTCCCATTTCAAATATAACAAAGTATTAGCTACAGAGAAAGCTTTTTTTACATCTGCTTCACTTGGCGAATCAAAAGCTGGTTTATAGATACCTTTAATGAAAGTAAAAGAATCTGCAATATCGTCAGGCATATCGCTTTCAACACCTGATAGGATTGCTTCCTGAAAATCTTCTTTATTATCAATTAATGCGTTTAAGAAAAAGACAAAATGATCTGCACCAACTCTTTCATACAAATCAGTAATTCCTACAGAAATTCCGTACAATAGCATGTCTTGAAGTTCCATTTCTCCATCACCAGATTTATCAAAACCATCGTAATTCAATAATTTTGTAGCATTATCTGCACCACTAACCCAAGAAACTGGATTCTTTGAAAAAGCTGCCATTTCATAACTTACTCTAAGACCGGTGAATTCATTTATCATTGAACCAACGTTATCTTCAGTAATATTATCATCAGCTGGAATTCCAGAAAGAATAACAATTTCATCAATCAAAGAACTCACTGAATCTTTTATTGCATCAAGGAAGGTATCCTCAGCGGTATCTCGAGAAGTTGATCTACTTAGTAATGCATTTATATTAAAAATATCAATCAAATCAATAGAAGAAGCTTTACCAATAGTTTTTAGGGTTTCCAAAGTTTTAAATGCCTCTTCAAGAATTTCCTCTTCTGCGGCTTGCTTTTCTGCATCTGATCCAGTAGTTAAAATACCAGCTCTATCACTTGTTTTTTTAGCCAGATTCCCCAAAACCTGAACAACCATCATATCACCCTTAGTAGGGGTTCCTGGTATCACAATACTATTTATTGAATCTAATATTGTACCACTTGTACTTCCCTCTGAAGCTAAAGAAGCAGCTAGCTTTTTAATTTTTGCTTTTTCAATTTTCAAAGCGTTACTAACTGCAGCTGGATTACCATCTGCAACAGGTTCTTTAAGTTCTTCAATAAAGGCCTCTTTTGCTCCAGGAGAATTAACTACAGAAGCAACACCTTCGTGAACTTTTTCAGCATTTTCTTCTGAGAAATCAAGATCAGCTACAGGAGTTGTTCCATCAACTCCAACTGGAAGTTCGTCCTCTTCAAGACCAACTTTAGTAGCTAAATCAGTTTTCTTTGCAGCAGCGTCAACACCTGTAACAACTAATTCATCTGCAGTTGTACTCCCATCTTCACCAACAGTAACCTCTACTCCAGAAGTTGCTTCCTCTATAGCATCATCTACAGCTTCAAGGTTAGGTTCAAGTCCATATACATTTTCGTTCATTATTCCCATTGCACCAGTAATTTTGGTAAATACTTCGCTATCACAACTAACAAAAGCTAGCACAAGTACCAAAATGGATAAATACATTATAACTTTTTTCATAGCCCCTCCACAATCAATTTATTTTTTTTTGTTTTAGATTAAGTGGTTAATATTATCATTAATTTACGTCAAAGTAAAGAAATAAAAACCACCCCTCTTCCCACTTGTTAAACTAGATTGGAAGCAAAAGGTAACAAAATAAATGAAATTACTTACAAATAAATTTCTTTCTATTTGCAAAGCAAAGGATTGAAGCAATGACACTGGCGGGAAGGTAAGCTAAGAAAAGAATAAAATATCCATACTTTTCTATTATAAATCCACCAAGAAAGGCACCAACAGTAACTGGAAGATTAACAGTTCCAGCCCAATAATAACTCATGGCCTTACTAGAATGCTTTGAATCAACATGGCTTGAAATAAAATTTATTACCGCAACATGAAAAGATCCAAAAGTAAATCCATGAAGAGATTGCGCTATCAAAAATCCTACTTTAGTAGGCCAAAAGGCATATAGCAACATTCTAACTACAAGCATAAGAGAACCTATAAAAATCCAAACCCAAGGTTGAACTTTCTTTTTAGTAATAGTTCTTCCTGCAAATCGCATACAGAAAAACTCACAAACCGCACCCCAAGCAAAGTAAAGGGTGAAATTACTTCCCATATTAAGATTTTCCACCATGTAACTTGCTAACAAACGATCCACAATTGAATTTGTAAATCTAGAAAAAGCAATTACTATAAGCATGAGTATAAAAGCCGAGTCATACCATTTACCATTATCCTTTACCCCTTCTTCCTTTTTATAAACATTCATGTTTAAGGATTCTTCCTCAATAGATTTTGGTAAAAGAGACATAATCACAAGAAAAGCCAATGTAAAAACACTGATTACTAAGGTTATTGAAATATTATTAGTTTCATCAGGTATTTTTGTAATTGCAAATACCAAACTGGAAACTATAAAACCAGCAGTTCCTGCACTTCTAATTTTGGAATATTTTGTAGAATCTCCCTTCAGATATCCATTAATTAAACTATCTTGTAATGGAAAAATAGCCCAAAAAAAACCTGAACCAATTATTAATCCAAAGATTACAAAAATAATATTACCTGTAAGATAGGCAAGATTATACCCAACTAAGGTTCCAACTCCGCATAGAACAAGAAGAAATTTTTTCTTTTTTGTTTTATCAGAAATATTCCCTATAACAATTGGAAAAACAATTGCAGCTATTTGGCAAATACCAAGAAGTATTCCAACAAGTGAATGGCTATATCCCTTATTTCTAAGACCAATTTGCAAATATGAGGCTGCTGAAGCAATAATTGCATGTGAAGAAGCACAAACAACCAATAAATAATTCAAAATCACTCTCCCTACATTCTCTTTAAACATTAATAACTAAATCAAATAAAATGACAAGAGAGAATTAAAAAAAACAAAATTATTTATAAAAAATAATGCCACAACAAGTGTGGCAATTAATAAGAATAGATTCGAAGAACTTCTATCTAATAGCAAGCTCTGTATCAAAGTCAAAGAATTTCGCTTTTTCCATATTTGGAGCAACGGAAACTTTTTCTCCAACCTTCAATTTTAAATTAGGTAAAACTTTACCTACAAATTGATTTGTTCCAGTAGTGATGAAAACATGTGTTTCGGATCCAAGTGGTTCAAGAACAACTATTTCTCCGTTTATTGTTTCATCTTCTTTTGGAGCTTCAAAATGTTCTACATCCTCAGGTCTAATACCCATTGTTACTTTCTTCCCAACATAAGGGGCTAAAAGCTTTGCTTGTTTAGGTGTTACTTTAATAGAAAAGTTACCCTCGTCAACAACAATATCAGAACCCTTCTTTTTTACATCGGTTACCATAAAGTTCATTGGTGGTGATCCGATAAAACCAGCTACAAATTTATTGTTAGGTTCATTATAAAGTTCAAGTGGTCCACCAATTTGTTGGATAACACCAAATTTCATAACAACAATTTTGTCAGCCATAGTAAGAGCTTCAATCTGATCATGTGTAACATAAATCATTGTAGCTTGCAGTCTGTGATGCAATGAAGAAATTTCAGCTCTCATTTGAACACGCAATTTAGCATCCAAGTTTGATAAAGGTTCATCAAACAAGAAAACTTTTGGTTTTCTAACAATAGCTCTTCCTACAGCAACACGCTGTCTTTGACCACCGGACAATGCTTTAGGTTTTCTGTCTAACAACTCTTCAATATCCAAAATCTTTGCAGCTTCACGAACACGCTGTTCAATCTGATCCTTAGGAAATTTCCTAATTTTTAGACCAAAAGCCATGTTTTCATAAACTGACATATGTGGATAAAGAGCATAGTTCTGGAATACCATTGCTATGTCACGATCTTTTGGTGGTACATCATTTACAACTTTACCATCAATCCTCAATTCACCGCTTGTAATATCTTCCAAGCCGGCAATCATCCTCAGTGTTGTAGATTTTCCACAACCTGAAGGTCCAACAAGTACTACGAACTCTTTGTCAGCAACTTCTATATTGACCTTGTCAACTGCTAGAACATCACCATCGTAGACTTTGCAGATGTCTTTCAACGTTACTTCTGCCATAATCCCTCCTAGGACACGTTATCTTATGGTATGAATGATACTACCTAAACCTCTCATTTGTCAAATAATTTTCTCATAAAATTCTAAAAATCCCTTTTTCTGGACTACCATTGGTTACAAAATTAGTTTAAATTGAAGCAAGGAGTATTTTTATGACAAAAAAAAGACTTTCTTTTTTGTTTATTCTTTTTTCATGTTTTGTTTTATTTGCTGGTCCCTTTAATATTAATATGGGTGACAGTGAACAGGATTTAATTGACAAAAAAATTAACTTTACAGTTTATAGTGAAACAGATAGTGAAAAAATCATAGATTTTATCCCCAATGAACAAGATAACGTATTTGATGATTATTTTTTGTACTTGGATAAACAATCAGGTGTATACAGTGTTACTGAAATTTCCAAACTCATTAGTTGTAGTTCAGGTGGGAAAGAACTTTATCAAGTTTACAATTTACTTAGCACAATTTTAGATAAAGCATTTGAAACATCTTCTAAATCTTACGTTTTTCAAAGCTCTTCTATTAATTCAGAAGAAAAAACAATGGAAAATTTATTATCAGAGGATTTAGTAGTACTTAATTACTGGAAGGTAGATAATTTAAATAACGATATAAAATCAATAACCCTTGAAATGCGTGCAGAAACGGAAGATATGGGATTTTTAGTCTTAAATTATTATGGCTATGATATTCTTGATTATTAATCTAGATTTTTGTATAGTGTACGAAATTGCGACTGTTGTATAACGGTATTACGTAAGCTTCCCAAGCTTAATACGCGGGTCCGACTCCCGTCAGTCGCTTACTTGGAGTTTTTAATGAAAATCAATAAATTATATTTAATTCCATTTTTTACATTTTTAATGTTTTTAATTATTACTATCGGATATAACTCAAATTTGAGTTATTTTATTTTTCATTTCTTGCTAATGATGTTACCTTTATTAGCTAGTATGATTGGAGGGCTTTTGGTTGGAAGTTCTTCTATGTTATTAATTATTATATTTATTCTCATGGGACTTCCTTTGGGTTTTTCATCTGAAAGAAGTATTGACTTTTTTAGATATCCTATTGGATTTTTTTTTATTGGGTTATTTATTGCTACAATTTTTGTTGGATTAATAACTAAAAAATATATTAATTCAGAAAATGGAATTTCTCCACTTAAATTAATTATCACTGGAATTTTAGGCGCTTTAATTGTTTATATAATATATATAATGGCATTTTCGAGTTATTATGGTTATTATAGTTCGGAAGGTGTACAAAAAATGATTCCTGAAATACTAAAATTTGGAGTATTACCTGGGGGTATCTCAGGGATAATTGCTCACATGCTTATGCCTAAAGAAAATAATAACGAAGAAAACAGCTAAGTTACAGATTTAAATTTTCTTTTGCTATGGAAAGCATTAATTTTAGACGATTTTCCTGATTTACGTTTGTTTGGGAAGGATCATAATCAATAGCAACAATATTGGCTCCAGTTACCTCAGAAACTTTTCTTATCATTCCCTTTGATACAACATGATTAGGTAAACATCCAAAAGGTTGAACACTTACAATGTTCTTATATCCCATGTGAGCTAAATCAATCATTTCACCTGTTAAAAGCCAGCCTTCTCCCATTTTTACTCCATAATCAATAACTCCATTGACCATTTTTCTCATTTCAAGAAAAGGTAATGGAACAATAAAACATCCCGGTTTAGCCATTGCTTTAAGCATGGTCCTTTCTGTTTTATAAAAAATATTCATCAAAAGGTTTGAACCTATAGCTGTAAGCTTCTTATGTCCATAGTAGAGTTCATCTTGTGGTATGTTTGTTAAACAATAAAAAACAAACCCAAACAAAGAAGGAACCATAACTTCACTTCCTTGACTTTCAAGAAACTGGATAAGATTATTATTTCCAATGGCTGAATATTTCATATATATTTCACCAACAATTCCAACCTTTATTTTCTTTTCTTCTTTTTTTTCTATTTTTACAAAGGAAGAAACCATCTTATCAAGATTAGTTTTCATTTCACCAAAAAGGAAACCTCGGTTTTTCTTAAATTTATCTCCAATAATTTTTATCCATTTTTCAACAAGAGCATCACTTTCACCTTTATTCTTTTCATAGGGTCTTATTTGATTACTTAAAATCATCATTACGTCCCCATAAATTAAAGCTGCAAAAGCTTGAATCAGCATTCTCAGAGTAATTTTGAACCCACTGTTTTCCATATGGGATAAGCTTAAACTTACAACTGGAACTTTCTCAAAACCCGCCCTTTTTAAGGCTTTACGCAAAAGAGGAAGGTAGTTACTTGCCCTGCACCCACCTCCGGTTTGTGTAATAACCAAAGCCACTTTGTCTATGTCATATTTTCCACTTTCTAGGGCACTAATCATTTGGCCAATTACCAGTTGTGCAGGATAGCAAATATCATTATGGACATATTTAAGTCCAGCTTCGACAAAGACTCCACTATTATCCATTTCAAGAAGTTTTGCTTTATAACCAAAATTCTGGAAAACTCTTCTTAATAGATTAAAATGAATGGGTGCCATATTTGGAAGTAACAAAGTATATGTTTTTTTCATTTCTTTAGTAAATTCAACTCTGTCATTCATTATCTTCATCTCCTAAAGCTGCAAGTAAACTTCGAACTCTAATTTTAACAGCTCCCAAAGCGGCAATTTCATCAATTTTAAGTTGGGTATAGATTTTAGAATTACTGTTTACAATTTCTCTTAGTTCATCACTGGTAACAGCATCTAGGCCACAACCAAAGCTTACTAATTGAATAACACTCATATCCTTTTGGGTGCAGGCGTATCTAGCTGCATCATACATTCTTGCATGATAAGTCCACTGATTTAAAACGTTTCTTTCCTGCTTTCCAATCTTATAAGCTAGGCTGTCTTCACTTAATACAGCACATCCAAGTTGTAAAATAAGTTGATCAACACCATGATTTACTTCTTTATCAACATGATAAGGTCTTCCAACGAGTACCATAATTGGGAGTTTTTTTTCTCTTGCATTTTTAATAATCAAATCGCCCTGAATTTTTATAGCTTCTAAGTAATTATCATAGGCTTCGTAAGCTTTTATACTGGCTTTTTTTATTTCTAACTTATTAAAACTACCATATTGATTCATAATTTTGAATATTCTTTTTTTAAATTGATTTTTATAGGTAAGAGCAACCATATCTTTAATAAAAACAACTTCTCCTGAATCAAGTTCTTTCATATTATTTTTTAAAACTTCAGGATAATAAGCAACTATGGGGCAATTAAAGTGATTGGTACCTTTTTTTTCATCAATATTATAGCTACTACTGTTGTAAAAGATTGTTTTTACTCCGTCATCTATTAATTCTTGAATATGCCCGTGAAGTAGTTTTGCTGGATAACAAATAGTATCACTTGTGACTGTCATTTGCCCTTTAAGATAAGTTTCTCTTGTTGATGGTTTTGAAACAATAACTTCATATCCAAGCTCTGTAAAAAAAGTAAACCAAAAAGGTAATAATTCCCAAAAATTTAAACCAAAAGGAATGCCAATTTTCCCTCTTTTCCCTTTTTTAGGTTTTAAGGCATTAAGGTATTCTTGTTTAAAAGCATAGATATCAAAAGCTGAAGGATCTTTTATATATCTTTCTGGACTTGCAAATTTATCACATTTATTTCCACTGATAAACTTTCTATTTCCAAAAAAAGTATTAATTGTAAGTTGACAATGATTTAAGCAACCTTTGCACGTTGTAGCTTTTGTTGTATGAGTAAAACTCTTTAATTCCTCAAGATTCAAAAGAGTGCTTTCTTCTTTTTGTTTTATATCTCTATTTTTTGCATAAAGTGCACATCCATAGGCTCCCATTAATCCTGCTTTATCTGGTCGAATAACGTTAAGTTTAAGTTCATTTTCAAAGGCTCTTAAAACTGCATTATTTAGAAAAGTCCCACCTTGAACAATAATTTTTTTTCCAAGGGAAGAAGGATTATTGCATCTTATTACTTTATAAAGCGCATTTTTTACTACACTTATTGCTAATCCAGAAAAAATGTCTTCAATTTTTGCTCCATCTTTTTGAGCCTGTTTGACGCTACTGTTCATAAATACAGTACATCTAGAGCCAAGATTAACTGGATGTCGTGATTCAAGTGCCAAATGCGAAGCTTCTTTTTCACTGTAACCCAAAGCATTAAAAAAGGTTTGCAAAAAAGAACCACAACCAGAAGAGCAAGCTTCATTTAAGAAAATATCATCAATAACCCCATCACAAATTTTAAAGCATTTTATATCCTGACCACCGATGTCTATAATAAAATCTACATCAGGATAAAAATATTGGGCACTCATTAAATGGGCTTGGGTTTCAACAATAGAATATTCAAGGTTAAAAGCATTTTTTACTAGTTTTTCACCATATCCAGTTGAGCAACCTTTTTGTAATTCAATTTTTGGATATTTTGTTAAAAAGTCAACAATATAATCTTTTACAAAGACTATGGGATCACCTTCATTCTTTCTATAACCAGAAAAAAGCAATTCTCCCTTTTCAGAGATAACACAAACTTTTACGGTAGTAGAACCTACATCCACCCCTAGATAGGCTTTGCCTTCATATTTTAAAGGGTCACCAACTGGTATTATTTCCTTGTCATGTCTTGAAAAGAATTCTTTTTTATCTTCATCAGTTTCAAATAAGGGTTTTAGTGATTTATAATTTTCATCACTGTAATAGTTTTTAAATTTTTCGTTAATTTCTTCAAGAGTAAAAGAGCCCTCACTTAAAAAAGAAGCACCTAAAGCAACAAAATATAGAGAATTATCGGGGCAGGTTCCATTTACTTTCAAGGTTAAGTCAAAACATTTTCTCAAAGTAGAAAAAAAGGTTAAAGGCCCACCTAGGTAGACAACATTTCCTTCAATTCTTCTCCCTTGGGCCAAACCTGTTATGGTTTGATTTACTACAGATTGGAAAACTGAGTAGGCAATGTCACTTTTGCTTGCTCCCTGGCTTATTAATGCTTGAACATCAGTTTTTGCAAATACCCCACATCTAGAGGCAATTGTATAACAGTGATGGCTCTCACTGGCAATTTTATCCATTTCATTTTGTTTGATTGCCAGCAAATTTATCATTTGATCGATAAAGGCGCCTGTACCTCCGGCACAGCTTCCATTCATACGAACTTCTAAATTACCTTCAAGAAATAAGATTTTTGCGTCTTCGCCCCCAAGTTCAATAACGCAACTTGTTTCTGGCATTTTTTTAAGAACAGCCTTTCTTGTAGCATAAACTTCTTGTGTAAAGGCGAGGTCCATTTTTTGGGCAATTCCGATTCCTGCAGAACCTGATATTCCGACAGAGACTTTTTGATTTCCCATTTCTTCTATCATCTCAAAAATAATTTCACTTGCCATTTTTGGAATCTGAGAATGATGGTATTTATAGCGTGAAAAAACTATTTTTTCTTTTTCATCAACAAGAACACATTTTAAAGTTGTTGAGCCTACGTCTATCCCTAATCGCATAATGCCTCTTTATTTACACTTTTTAAAATAACGTAATAAATATAATAGATATTTAAAAAAGAAGGAAGACATTTTAATGAGGAAAAGATATTTAGAGTAGACCAATTACATATTTTTTTCTTTTAGATGTTTAGAAAGCAGGGCTAAAGAAGCTGCCATATTTTCGTTTTGAACTAAAATGTTCTCAGGAACACTTAAATAAATCGGAGCAAAATTCCATATAGCACCAATATTACCTGCTACAAGTTGATCACAAACAACTTGAGCTTGTTTTTCAGGAACAGTAATTACCCCAAGATGAACATTGTGTTGTCTACAGAAATCACTGATTTGATCACATGATTTAACTGTTTTTCCACGTATAACTTCACCAACTTTTTCAGGGTCATTGTCAAAAATACCAATAATAGTAATTCCGTAGTATCCGAATCCTTTATATCCAAGTAAAGCTTGTCCTAATGATCCGACTCCAACTAGAATAGCTTCTTTCTTATCATTATAACCCAAAACATTTTCCATATCTTTTATCAAGGTTTCAATCTGAAATCCAATTTTAGGTTTCCCATTAACAGTGCTAGCAGAAGCTAGATCTTTTCTTACTTGAATTTCTTTGAAATTAAATTTGGCAGCAATTTTTGGTGCCGAGATTGTAGTACAACCTAGAGCCTTTTGATTTTTTAAAAACTGAAGATAATAAGGCATTCTTTGTAAAGCTTGTTTTGAAATACTCATTTGTTTCCACCTATTCACTATTCATTTATCGATAATAACCGTAAAATAAACCAAAGTCAAGTTAAATATTACAGTTTTTATAATTATTGCACTTGAAGAAATTATAAAAAAATAATAGCCTAAGTGGTACTTCTATGGAGGTGGTAATGACAGTTTGTAAATTCGGTGGTTCTTCACTTTCTTGTGCCAAACAAATAAAAAAAGTTTCTGAAATTCTTAAATCTGATCCTAACAGAACTTTAGCAGTAGTTTCAGCACCTGGCAAACGTTTTAAAGAAGATATTAAAATAACAGATCTTCTATATGAAATTTATGATTTAGCTTCAATGAACAAAGTTGAAGAAACAAAGGTTTTATTTAAGATTATTAAAAAGCGATATCTTGAAATTTGTGAAAATTTAGATATACCAGAATCAAATATTAAATCCTTTCTTCAGGAAATATTACATAATATTCTTAGCAAGAAATCTCTCTCTTATTGTGCAAGCAGAGGGGAATTTCTTAATGCAAAAATAATCAGTACTTATTTGGATTGGGATTTTTTAGAAAGTGGTAACTATTTAAAATTAACAGCTGAAAGGCAAATACATCCTCTTTCTTGGTCTTTATTAAATTCAGTTGATTTCTCAAAAAAGTACGTTGTTCCAGGTTTTTATGGAACTGATTTGAATAATAAGATATTAACTTTTTCAAGAGGTGGCTCTGATATCACTGGAGCTTGTTTTTCGAGAGCCGCAAAAGCTAATCTTTATGAAAATTGGACCGATGTAAATGGAGTTTTCAACGCAGATCCAAGAATTATAAAGGAAGCCACTCCAATAAAAAGTCTAACTTATGAGCAAATGAATATTCTTTCTCGTTATGGTGCAAATGTCCTACATCCAGACGTATTTAAACCACTTATTACTAATCCAGTAACTATTAATGTGAAAAATACTAATAGTCCTAAAGAAATAGGAACAATGATAACCTTAGAAAAAGAAAATAATTCAAACTATATTGGAATAACAAATCTTGATCAGAGCTTGTGCATCGTAGGAGACTGTATCGATAATTCGAAGATAGATACCCTTTTTAAGGGAAATAATATTAACTTCAAAAACAAGCAAATCTTTAAAAGCTATTGTCTTTATGAGATAGAACAAACTAGCATGAAACAAGCTTTAAACTTACTTCATTCTAGTTTATTCTAAGACAAAAGGGCTGGCACTTAATTAAAAGTGCCAGTTCCTTTCAATTAAAGTTCTAATTCTATAAACCTTTTTCGAAAGCTTCCAAAGCACGTGAATAATCAACAACAGAAGGAGAGGTATAGGTAACCTCAGCTTCAGCATCACCAAGACTGGTATGTACTGCAATTCTAAGATTATGAATTTTATTAGCACTAAAGTCATTTGTCATGAAGGTAATCATGTAATCACCTCTTGTTGTAATATCTGAACCAATTGTATCGATGATTCCTGCAAAATCATCTGTAATATCAAATAACGCTCCACCTGTATCTTCAGCAAGATCTGTATAATCATCACTATAAGATGAAGGTGCTACAACGTAACAGTTAACACCAGAAATGTTTAATTTAGCAATTTCCTGTGAAACAGAATTACTCACCCCTTCATAATGCCAAGTTACGTGACCAGGTGATTCTGGAGTATGGTAGTCAATATCTGTAATAAGGATAAAAATTCTTGCAGCTGCATCCCGATAAGTAAAGCTCATATCATTTTGAAATGATCCAGCTGGATTACTTGTAAGCTCTGCTCTTCCTGCTCTTGCATAGTCAATAGCATCAATTTGGTTTTCTGGACCATCATCTCCACCATAAGCTGACAAAGCTCCCACTGCTGTTTTAAAGGTAGCAATATCACTAGTAGGTGCTAACCTCTCACCAATTCCTTTACGAATATCATCACCATAGGTAACATAACCTATCCTATAGTCAATATCTGATTCTGCCAAAGTATCAGCAAAGTCCTGAGCTTTATTCGTCATTGTGGTAATATAGCTACTCATACTTCCAGTAGTATCAATAACGAAGACGATATCAGCCATCTTGTTACTGGTTGTTACCGCTCCACGAGGTGTAATTTCTATTGGACGAGCTTCGCCATTATCTTCAATAACGTCAAAGAAATCTGCTTCCACTAAATTTGATATTACCGAATCATCCTCAGGATTCGTCGGAGTTACAAACAAAGTAATTGATGGGAAATTATCATATCCCCTTAACCCAGTTCCAACTCCTGTAATTTCAAAATTAATGGTGTTTGTACTGATTGTTGGTGGCAACACAAACCCTCCGTCAAATAATGAATCAACTGTACTCTTAAACAAGTCACATGATACCATGGTTAAGGTTACGATTATGATAAGTAGCACCGTAAGTAATTTTTTGTGTTTCATTGTAGCCTCCTAAATAAACTCAAAAGTTCTATTAAAAAATTTGAGTTTATTATTTTCATATAATTCCCTTTCTCTAAAATTATATTGTATGGTTATTTACAAAGAAACCGTCAAAACCGGCTTGTCAATTCCAAAGTTTTTGGCATTTTTTGGCAATTTGTTAGAATAAATCTTCATCCTTCCAATGTAAATTTATTGTAATACTAGATTAATAAAGATATTTCCTTAATTGAATTACCAAATTTCATAAAAGTAAAAATAAGATTAATATGTTTATGAATCATAATAACATCCTTAATAGTATCAAGGTGGTAAGGCCTTTCAAAACAGTTGAAAATTTAATGAAAAATATATATCTAATTTTTTAAAGAATAATTCCATCCGCAACTTTTCCAGTGTTTCATCCGCAACTTTTCCAGTGTTTCATCCGCAACTTTTCCAGTGGAATTAACTTTTTCTCTTAATTCCAAGTTGAAGGCTTTTAAAAATCTTGGTTGACTAAAACTAAATTATATTAGATAGTTAATATTGTGTACAATATTTTATAAAACATCTTGAGGTTTCTATGCAGAAGTTATTGTTTTCTCTTTCTATTATTGCCACTGGGCTTATAATTGGATATCTTATCCAGCATCTCGTAATCATTGGAAAAATTAAGGCTGATAAAGCACTTAAAAAGCAGCGCCAAACCCTTCAAAGAGTAGCTTTACTTTGTCTAAACCCAATTGCTACTATAGGAGCAATATGGATTCTTTCATTTGATAATATACGAATTGTTTTCATGCCTGCTATTGGTGCACTTGCAATATTTACTGGAGGATTTACAGCACTAATTATTGGTAAAATATTAAAATTAGAATCAAAACAAGAAGGAGCCTTTTTTAGTTGTGGTGCAATGTTTAACTTAGGTTCAATTGGAGCTCTTGTTGTCTTTATCTTTTTGGGAGAAACAGCTTTTGCTTTAGTCCCTATGTATACCCTATTTGAAGCTATTATTTATTATTCCCTTTGGTTCCCAATTGCAAAAAGCTTTTCACCAAAAGTACAGGAAGAAGTAAAGACAAAAAAATTGTTAAAAATCATTACTGATCCTTTTATTTTAGTCGCTATTGCAAGCATTTTGGTTGGTCTTTTTCTTAATGTCTTAGAAATACCTAGACCTGAATTTTACAGTAAGCTCAATTCTGTAGTTATTCCACTAGCAAGCCTTTTATTACTTATTTCCATCGGTATGGCGATGAAATTTAGTAAAATTAAAGCTTTTATAAAACCTGCAGTTATTATTTCTTGTATAAAGTATCTCCTAGTTCCATTTATGGCAACTGGAATAGCCTTTCTACTAGGATTTGGTAATATTGACAATGGGCTACCTCTTAAAGTAATCCTTATTCTTTCTTCCATGCCAGTCGGATTTATTGCGTTGGTCCCTCCATCAATTTATGATTTGGATATCGACCTTGCAAATGCTGCATGGATGTTAACAACAGCACTTTTAATAGTAATTATTCCTTTGCAAATGCTCATTATTTCTTTTATGTAATTTAATATTTACTTCATTTACTAACCAATCTTGCTTGATAACAAGCAAGATTATGTTTTTTTAAAGAGCCTTTAATTACTTGTTTATTAAATGGTAAGTTTAAATTTCCACCCCGTATGGCCAATTAATTATACCACCAAAATCATAAACATTGGTGTAACCTTTTTCTACCAATATTTTTGCAGCTTGGGCACTTCTGTTACCAGATCTACAATAAAGATAGAGTTTTTCATCTTTATTTGGAAACTGTTCTGCTACAGTATTCCCAACTACATCTAGGGGTATATTGATTGCATCTATTACATGACCGCTGTTATATTCACTCACGGTTCTCACATCTATGATAGTTATATCCGTCTGGGTATCAAAAGCCTCTTTAGCTGTCGCAGCATCTATCTTATTATATTGTGCTACCACTTCATCCATAGCAGTTTCTTTAACTTCATTTTGTCCAAAAGCAAATAGTAATGTTGATGTGACCAATAAAATTGTTATAATTAATAGAATGTATTTTTTATTTATTTTCATAAAATAATCCTCACTTGTATCTATAATATAAACAATTAAATTACTAACGTGAGTGATTTTATCACATAAAATAATAAGAAAGAATAAGTGTTAAAGTAAATAATTTAAGGCAAGTACCATTTATGCAACAATATAATAATAATGCAACATTTTTTGTATATTATTATTAAAATTATTATAATATTGTCGCAAAGTGCTTGAAATTGCAACAAATATTGTATAATGTTTCATCAATTTAGAATAACAAAAAAAATTGCATCATATACACAAGGAATATAATTTGACATACCTTATTTTAGAAGATTCAACTTACTACAGTGGATTCAGCTTTGGAGCGAAGGCCCCTACAATAGAGCAATTAAAAGAAAATAAAACTACTGGTGAATTAATTTTTAACACTAGCATGGTTGGTTATCAAGAAATAATAAGTGATCCTTCCTATGAAGGGCAAATAGTTATTTTTACTTATCCTCATATTGGTAACTATGGTATAAAAATTGGTGATGAGGAAAATATTTTAGAAAAAAAAATTCATGCTAAAGCAATAGTTGTTAAAGAAAATTATCAAGGTAGTGTGGCAAGTGATAGAATTACACTTCAGCAATATTTACTCGATAATAATATAGTTGGTATTAGCGGTGTTAATACTAGAGATTTAACATTACATTTAAGAGATAATGGTTTTAAAAGAGCAACAATAATTGAATGTGAGAAATTAGGAAAGGCAGAATTAAATAAAGTAGTATCTCATTTATTAGCATTTCCTTTTATTTCGTCTTTGAATCCTGTTGAGAATGTAGCAACTAAAGTAATTATAGAAAATCCAAAAATAAATACACCAATTGATAAACTATATGAATCTAAAAAGCATTTTGCCCT
>JBAYZQ010000037.1:0-15422 GCA_041672385.1 Sphaerochaetaceae bacterium
TTATTGTAACAGAAGAGCTTCCTTCCCCAATAGCAATTCCATCAGAGTTCAATCCCAAAACAGTAATAGTCCAATTGCCTTTGTACAAATTTGGTATAATAACTTCTTCTCCTTTACTTTCGAGAGTAGAAAATTCATTTCCACCAGGTCCCTCTCCACTAATTTCATACGATTTAACCTCCATACTTATATCAGGAACAAGTGTTCTTGAAACTCCCGAATCAAAACTAATCTTTAGAATACCTGTTTGTTCTTCTGAATCTGAACATCCTAAAATTAAAAAAACTAATATTACAAGAAACAAACAAAAAATTAAATTTTTATATTTCACACCACCCCTCCTAAAATACTTTCCACTATTTTACGTCTAAAAATAGTAAAAAACAAGAAAGAATACTGATAATTTTTAAATTTAATTCCTTTTATTGTAATAATTTATAATGCTATTTGTTATTTATTACTGACCTTTTTAAAGGTTTTAAGACACCAATGATTATTGTAAAATTTTTATTAATCCCCCCAAAAAGCAAAAAACTAAATGAGGATTTTTATAATTATGTTCTAATTTTTTATACTACTAATTCAGAATCCGGTTCTGTAAAATAGGGAGTTTCCTGTCTTTGCCCTTTTATAAATTCTTTTGCATTTTTCAAAGCTAAAGTTTCTCTTCCGTTACATAGTCTATCAAAATACTGAAAAGTAGCCTTTTCAATACTCTTTGTTGCCGATTTATATAATATAGAAGGGGTATGATCTACAGCATAATGAGTAACACCGTTTACTATGTAAATGGGGTCTGCAATAGTTGTGGGATGAGTAGTTTCTATTGCTCCTTCTTCATCACAACTGATATCAATAATAAGGGCATCTTTTTTAAGTCTTTTTAAATCAGATTTATAAATCAAGTGGTCTTTGCGATCGGCTTCCCAAAGTAAAGCATTTACAATTATATCAAACTGATCCATCTCACTTCTGAAAAGTTTTTCTTTCTTATAGGAATAAACAGTACAAATAGCACCAAACTGGTTAAGAATCTTCATCGCACCTTTTGCTACATTTCCTCTTCCAAGTACTGCAACTCTAAGAGCAAATGGAAGTTTACCATAACATTGAATTGCATTTAAAATAGCAGCTTCGCCTGCAAGTTCATTATTACGCCAAAAGATATGTCTATCATTTTTATACATATCTTCCCAGGCATAAACAGTTAAAGAATTTTTTTCAATTATTCTTGTAATTTCTGGGTTTTGCGCAGCATGAACCCACCCAAATATAGTTTTATTTTTCAGTTGTTTAAGATAATCAGCATCGCCTATTTTTGGTTCACAAATTATATCCTTTTCTAAAATTTCTTCTCTCGAAGCAATATGCGCCCCAGCTTCTAAATAATCCGTATCCTCAAAGCCAAGTACTTCTCCATAGCCTTCTTCAAAATAGAATAAATCTCTACTAATAATTCGGTCTAGAATAGTTGGGGTTAAAACCCTTCTTTTTTCGTTTTCTTTTGATCCGATTGGGAATCCAACAGTTTTTTTCATTTTAATCTCCTTATGATGATTGCGAAACAAACCAAAGGAATGATTAATGCCATACGTCTGTAATTTTGAAACTTTTTAAAGAAACACCACTAGGATGACACATCATCTATAAACTCTCTGAAATGGGTAACGGTTTTTATCACCATTATTTCTATGCCCATAATAATAAAATGATGTTTCTCTGAAGCCTTTTGAATTCAATCCAAGTAAAAAACACCCCACTACTACAGCGACCAAGTATCCTGCTCCTGTAGTTTCTCGGATATCCAAAGGTTTAATAAATTACAAAAGAGTAAACTATAATAATAGTTACAACCTTCCTCTGTTTGTACTCATCACATTATAGCATGAAGTTTAAAATCTTACAAGCTTAGAAGTTTATTCTAATTTATATATAGAGTTAGTTCTCAGTGAGAAGAGATAATGTTCAAGTATGTGAAAAGCAATTTTATTTAAATGTAATCTGTTCATTAAAGATAAATACAAAAAGATATTCAGTTATTTGATTTCTTGTTCTACTAAAAGATTGCTGCAAAATTATCATTTTTTTAGATTTTCCTTTTATTGCGTCCTTATATAGAACTTTTGAGGGTCTTTCTAATTTAAGACTTGTAGTTTATTTACCAACCTTAAATATAGTATAGAAAACATTTAAAAAAACTCAACTTCCTATTGAGAGTGAAAACAAATTATTACCTTTAGCCTTCTACTTTTTAAGAATCACTACTTCATTTTGTATATCTTAAAAGTTTTTAATTCAGACCTTATAATTAGGTTTTAAAAATCATTCTTTTAGGATAATTTTCCTTAAGTTGTGAGCATTAATAATAAATACCTTATTAATTGATAAATTAGTAATCACTCTCTTTAATTATATAGAATTAATCGGAGCATTATTATTTGTTTTTGCTAATTACTGTATCTCTTATAAAAGTTAAATTTTGCTTGAAAATTATTGATGTTAAACAAGATAAACATTTTTTCTGTTTATCTTGACATATTAATAATTTAAGATAATAATATAGATAGGATTATCAGGAGGGTAAAAAAATGTTATTATCTTTCCATATAGAAAATTTTAAATCGATTTTAAATGTAACTATACCATTGACTTATGCTGAAAAAAAAGCACCAAATGGCTATAAACAAATGGATTTGTATCCATTTATTGAAGAAAATGATTATAGAACAGTTCCCATCTTGGCTTTTTATGGAGCAAATGCTTCAGGTAAATCAAACATTGTAAAAGCCTTCTCAGTTTTTACTCACATTGTTCGAACCAAATATTATCCATCTGATTTTACTCCAAATAAATTACATTCAAATAATAGTCCTATAATTTTTAAATTAAATTTTTTAAAATCAGGTAATGAATATTCTTATACACTTAAAATTGATGATAAAGAAATTATTTATGAGCAACTTAATCAGGGTAAAATTTGTATTTTTTCTATTGAAAATAGAAAAATACAATTTAATAACTTAGCAACTGATGCTTATTCTTTTGAAAAGCTTGCATCAATTTTTTCTGTCGAATGTTTAGATCTTGAAAAACAATTTCGGACTCCTTTTTTAAGAGTGGTCGGAAGTAATTATGCGGGTTTAAATTCCTTCATAACAGAAGCTTATATTTTTATTGTGAGAAATATAGAAGTTTATGGTTTAAATAAGTTCCCTTTTGCCTTTGGGATAGAAAAACTTGCTGAAACTAATGATGATGTATCTTTACAAAATGCTTTTAATGAAGTGGTAACAATTCTTAGAAAGCTTGATATAGATATAACCCGCATGGAGTTAAAAAGAAATGAAATAAATAATAATCAGAAAATTAATTTTAGAAATAATCATGAGTATGTTCGTAATCCAAAATCCAAAACATTAACTGAAGTTGAAATAAATTCCTACCATAAAGATATTTATGGTAATGAGGTCCAATTTGATTTCAATGAAGAATCAACCGGTACACAAAGAGTTGCTTGCTTATTAGGAATTATTTTATCGGTTTTACAAAGAGGAAATATATTAATCATTGATGAATTGGGCAATTCTCTTCATCCTTATTTATTTGCTGAAATTGTAAGATTGTTTAAAGATAGAAGATATAACAAAAATAATTCACAACTCATTTTTACTACCCATAATACAGACATAATGGATGAAGATATGATGAGAGTTTCTGAATTGGGAATTGTTAAAAAAACATTAAAGAAAGGTACAGAATTTAAACGAATTTCAGATTTTGAAGGTGTTAGGAATGTAACAAGTTTTAGAAAACAATATCTTGAAGGAAACTTTTCAGGTATTCCATATCCATATATTTAATGTTAGGTGATGCTTCAATGTTTAGGCAGAAAATTATTATTATAGTAGTATGTGAGGGCCCTTCAGAGAGAGCATATATTCAAGAACTGAATCGTTATTTTGATGAAGAAGAAATACTTTTACAATTTGTAGCAAAACCCTCAAATGGTGGCCAATTTTCATTAGTAAAAAGTAAATATAGAGAAGTAAGACAAAATAATAAAAAGTCAATAATTAAAATTTGGGTGGATAAGGACCGATACTTTAGAAATGATGCTTCAGATATGGATCATTATAAGGCAAAACCATTAGATATACCTGATTTTCTATTCTCCTATATGAACTATGAAGATTTTTTAACTATGCATCTTAGTAGTAAAAAATTAAATAATTGGTTGTTTTTTTGTAATAAACGCAATCATTTTACTGCTCCCTCTCATAGTAGTGAATATTTAAGTGAATTTGTGAAATTTATTGGAAATTATTCAAAAGGAGAAATTCCTTTTGAAATAAATAAGCAGACTTTAGAAAATCTTAAAAAACACCAAGAAGATTCATCTATACCATTTAAATGTGATTTTGCTGATGAACTATTTTGTTTACTGGGTAATAACTTTTAGGTGGGATTTAGGAAAATTGTAATATAATGACATTTTTCAAATCTTCAGGGAATTCCCCCCTGCAACCCATTTAAATAGTTAAATTAAGGCTTGATTTTTACTAGAAGGTTTTCAATTAACCTTAGTTGATAATTTAGATAAATTATCAACGAGCAATTTTTTCTTTTTTGACTCTTTGTAAAACTGGTGTGTGTTTTATTGCCTGATTATAAGCTTCTGCGATATTTATACAATAATCACCAATATGTTCAAGGTGTCTAATTTTTTCAAGTACAACAAGTTCTTGCTTAACCTCTGCTTTATCCTGAGTCAATCTACTTTGAACTTCACTGGTAAGAATGTTTCTCCATCCATCAATTTGACTTTCATAATCATTAGCCTCAGCCATTTGTTCATGACTTAAGGATTGGTTCATATGTTGACAAATAAAATCAAGAAAAGATTGTACAAGCATTTGATAAGCAATAAGATCCTTTGCCGACTCATCAGTAAAACTCCAACCTTGGGAAATTCTCCTCTTGGTAAGAATAATCAAATTAAGGCAACTATCTGTAATGGATTCTATTTCATCAAGAACACGAATAATACTGCTCAAAACTGCTGCATTCGTTGGAGTTTGTGTATCTTGAATCAGTTTTACACAGAAAGATGAAAGTTGTTCTTGCATTTGATCTGCATACTCTTCTTTCTGCCTAAACCAGGTAATATATTCTTCTATCTCAATATCTTTTTTATTAAAAGTTTCTCGGTATTTTGTAAACATCTGAGAAGCTAGATTTGCCATTTTCTTTGTTTCGTCTCTAATTGCAATCATATAAAGTTCTGGTGTATCCATAAAAGCTGCACCAACATAAGTAAAATGATAGGTATTATCATCGTAAATCTGTGTATCAGGTATCAATCGCTCGATAATACGAGCATACTTATCAATAAATGGGAAAAATAGAAGAGTATTTAGCACATTAAAAGTAGTATGGAACAATGCTAGATAAAAGGGTAAAGAACTACTAAGAGCAGTACCAGAAAGTGCAAAGATATCTGTTGGAGTAATAAGATTAACAAAGTTCATTAATGGTTTAAAGAAAACTACAGCCAACACCGACCCTGAAACATTAAATATAATATGAGCCCAAGCACTTCGTTTTGCATTTGTACTAGCGCCTAATGATGCCAAATAAGCAGTAATTGTAGTACCAATATTTTGACCTATAACTAGAGCACAAGCCATATTGACTCCTAGCCAGCCTTGATAAGCCAAAGTCAAGGTAATTGCCATGGTGGTAGAAGACGATTGTACTAAAACAGTCAAAACAACCCCAATAATAACACAAATAATAATAGTAAAAATAGATCCAGAGTTTAAAGAATTTAAAAAGGATAAGATTCCTACATTTGACGAAATATCAGGCATTGAATTTTTCATGAAATTTATTCCTAAGAACAAAATTCCAAAACCTAGTAAGATATCGGCAATGTCTCTATACTTCATTTTTTTGCTAAACATCAAAGGAATTGAAAATGCAATTGAAAACAAAGCAAGGATTGAAATATCCATCTTAAAGCCAAGAAGGGCAACAATCCAACTGGTTATTGTCGTTCCGATATTAGCACCAAGAATTACTCCTATACTTGCTGAAAGAGAAATAAGTCCTGCATTTACAAAACTTACGACCATAACAGTAGTCGCTGAAGAACTTTGAATAATCACAGTTACTAAAATTCCGGTGATTACAGCTACAAAATGGTTTCCTGTCATAAAATTCAGGATACGCTTCATTCTAACACCCGCTGCCTTTTGAAGACCTTCACTTAATAATTTCATTCCATAAAGGAAAAGACCCAAACTTCCGGCAATTTGAAAAAACACTATTACTAAATTCATATCAAAAGTCTAGACGGTTTCCACATTTTTAGTAAAGTAAACAAATTGTAATGGTCCTTTATTTTATGTAAATTTTTTGTAAAGCAAAAACTTAAAAGACCAAAAAAAGGCTTTCTATGACGTTTCTTTTTATGCTATCATCAAATTATGAATTATCCTTTACCAAATCAACTAGCAAGAAAAGAGTGCTTAAAATTAAAAGAAGGACTAGAGCCTAAGTTTAATAATCATATGATTGGAATCTTGATATGCAAAAATAATAAAAACCAAATTAAAATTATTAAAGCCTTTTCAGGCCAAATAAATGGTTTATACTCCCAATTGGGATGGGCCCCTCCTTGTTTTGATGAAACAAAATTTAATTTGATTGCAAAGAGTTATGACTTGCTTATAAAAGATAAAAATTGTACTAACAATAAAGCAGTATCAAAAGAAGCTCAAGAAAAAATATTTGATCTTTATGAATTTACCTGCATTGATAAAACAATTATAAAGATAAAAGATGTTTTCTTTAATAAACTTCCTCCAACTGGAACCGGAGATTGTTGTGAACCAAAATTATTAAATCAAGCCTTTAGTCTTGGCCTTATTCCTTTAAGTATGGATGAATTTTATTTTGGAGAAAATGTAGATCTCAAAATAAAGGGAGAATTCTACCCTCCATGTGATCAAAAATGTCGTCCATTATTGGCTCATATGTTAAAATTAGACATTGTTTACATTGATAAATACATAATAGTTGTCAATAAACCTCATGGCTTGTTATCAGTCCCTGGAAGAACACCTGAAAACCAAGACTGCATTACAAGCAGAGTAAAAACCTTATTTCCAGATTGTATTAATCAACCTTCAGTTCATAGACTTGATCAGGATACAAGTGGACTTATGGTTCTTGCTTTTGATAAAGAAAGTCATAAAAATCTTTCAAAGCAATTCATCGCGAAAACTATTTTCAAACAATATGTTGCACTAGTTGAAGGAAAAGTCTTAAAAAAAAGTGGTACAATTAAATTGAAATTCAGGCTGGATACAGAAAATCGCCCACATCAAATATATGATGAAGAAATGGGTAAAATAGGAATTACAAATTTCGAAAGATTGAAAATATTTAAATATGAAGGAAAACCTGTAACAAAGGTCCTTTTTACTCCACTTACGGGTAGAACTCATCAAATTCGCCTACATAGCTCCCACCAAAAAGGTCTTGCCTCTCCAATAGTGGGAGATAGATTATATGGAAACAAAGGCGAAAAACTAATGCTTCAAGCTAAACTACTTGAATTCAATCACCCATTTACAAAAGAAAGGCTTTCTTTTCAACTTGAAGATGAGTTTTAAAAAACTAACTCTTCTATTGGAGGATAAGCTTTTCTAACTGCCTCTGAAACAATAAATCCTAAAACAGCTCCAACTGCACTTTGAATAATGTTCATAGGAACTTCAACTAGGGCAACTTGAAAATTTACCAAGATTCCACCACCTAAAAAATAACCGCCAGCAACAATAATTATTCCAACTACTCCAGAAATTATTCCTACAATTATTTTATTAGTTATTTTCTTTGATTTAAGAACAATAAAAGCAACCATAAAACCTTCAAAGCCATGAACTAGAAATGAAATCAAAGCCCATTGAGCATAACCAGAAATAATATCAGCTAAAGCGGTGCCTAAGCCAGCTACAATAAAGGTAATTCCAGGACTAAAAATAAAGGCAGTAAAGAATATAGCAACATCACAGAGGTTTAAATACCCTCTTGAAGTCGGAATTCGAACAATTAATGTAAACAAAACTACAACAGCAGTCAAAACTGCAACAAGTGATATTCTAAGAGCAAGTTTATCATTTTCTTCTTTTTTATTTTTCATTAGCTCAGTATAATCACAAGTTTTAATTATTCAAGTTCTTTTTCTAAAATCTTAGGAAAAATAATACTTATTGTTGTTCCTTTTCCAATTTTACTTTTTAATAATATTTTGGCATTATGAATAATTGCTACATGCTTTACTATAGAAAGTCCCAAACCTGTACCACCAGTTTCTTTTGAATGACTTTTATCAACTCTGAAAAACCTTTCAAAAACCCTTTCTTGAAATTCATATGGAATACCCATTCCAGTATCACTCACGGTTAATTTTACAAAATTTTCAGATTCAGAAATTTCAATCTTAACTTTTCCATTTTCCACATTATACTTCAAGGCATTTTCAATAAGATTTTTTACCATTTCATCCAATAAACCATAAATACCAAAAACTATTTGACTATGACCTATAATTTCAATTGAAATACCTTTTTTTTCAGCCATTTTGCTGTATCTTTGACTAACTTCATTAATGATATGCAAAAGATCAACAGGTTCTTTTTCAAGATTTTGGCTTTCATCCAATTTAGATAACTTAATAATGTCATTAATTAAAGTAACAAGACGATTAGCTTCTAGGTATATTTTTTCAGAAAACTTAACCATATCCTCACTTTTAGCAATACCCGCCTTCATTATTTCAGCATAACCACTAATGGAAGTAAGAGGGGTTTTAAGTTCATGAGAAACGTTAGCTGAAAATTCCATTCTTGAGTTTTCAGCGGTTTGTTGTTCAGTAACATCCCAAAAAAGAAGAACAATCCCACTCATTATTCCATTATTGACAATCGGATTAGAAAAGATTCTATAGAATTTTGAATGGTGATTAAAAAGAACTTCCGCATGCCTTCCGGTAGTTGCATTCTCTAAGGCTTTCTGTATTGATTTATGGTTACTCACCTCTAAAAAATACTTTCCTCCACACTTTTCAATTGTTGTGTTAAAGATCTGTTCAGCACTTGAATTAATAGAATAAACCTTCAAATCTTTATTTAATACCAAAAGACCTTCTTGTAAATTCTGAGTAACAGCTTGAAATTCTCTTCTTCTTTGAGCTAAAGCAAGATCACTTTTCTCAACTTCTCTTTTTTGAGTATTAATTTTCTCCAAAAAAGGAAGAAATTCTTTTTGATAGGGAAACTTTTGAACTTCATTAAAATCAATTCCGTTTATAGTTTTCATGAGCTTATTGCTAATAAAAACCGTGAACAAATATAAAATACCAAAAATTAGAAGCCCTAAAGGAAAGAGCCATTTCCAATACTTGAGAAAAGTTTGACTAAAAGTAGGAATATTTTTTGAAAGGGTTACTAAATTATCGTCTATTAAAACAAAAGACAAGGAAACTATATTACCCCGTCTTTGAAAATTATAATTATCTTCCAAGGTGTTTATAACTTGTTTTTCTTCTAAATAATCTTCTTTATAATTAATATTAATATCTGAACTTTTAAGTTTATTTATTTCAATTGGATTTTTTAAAATCAAAGAAGAAACATCTTTTAACTCATTAATAACATTTTGTTCATTAATCTTATCCAAAGAAGCAAAAATAAATACCCCTGAAAGAAGAAAAACAATAAAAAAGCCAATTGTAATGTCTAATAAAAAGAATTTTTTCATTTATTAGCCTTTGAACCTATAGCCTACGCCTCTCACAGTTTCAATCAAATAAGAAGAAGTCCCCAATTTTTGTCTCAAAGTTTGAACATGAACATCAATGGTTCTAGTTTCTCCTGCGAATTCATAACCCCACACTTTTTCTAAAAGGTGGTTTCTTTCAAAAGCAATTCCTGGATTTTTTAAGAAAAATGCTAAAAGTTCAAATTCCTTAAGAGTCAAAGAAAGTTCCTTACCTTCATGCAAAATTACATGTTTTTTTGAATTAAGGATTAAATTTCCCCTTTCAATTACTTCTTTAGTTTCGAAGGAACTAGGTTGTTTTCTTCTAAGTCGTGCTTTAATTCTTGCCACCAATTCCATCATACCAAAAGGTTTTGATATATAATCATCAGCCCCAAGATTCAAACCAATTACCTTATCATACTCACTTCCCTTTGCAGTAACCATAATTACAGGGACATTTCGCATTTTATCAATGGTTTTAATTTTCTTTAAAATATCTAGGCCATCTTCATCTGGAAGCATTATGTCCAAAAGTACAAGTTCAGGAATAACTTTATCACATTTTTCAAAGAATTGTTTCCCTGAAGAAAAACCTTCTGCTGGTAAATCAGATTGAGAAAGAGTATAAATCACTAATTCTCTAATATTACAATCGTCTTCAACATAATAAATCAATAGCTAACCTCTACTTAGTAACTGCACCTAACAAAATATCCAAAATAGATTCATAATATCAGTCTCAACTAGATTGAAAGTAACACATGAATATTCAAAAAATATTCAAAAAGTATTAATATTACATTAATCTATTTATTTTCACCTTCAAAAAGTCCAACTGCTTTATTTTTATGAACTTTATCATAATCAAAGATTTTACCATCCATTACAATATAAACACCACTTTTAAGTAATTGTACTGCCACCGTAGCACATCCAAGATTAAAAACTGAATCTGAATTTTCTAAAGAATAAGGAACCATGGCTCCGGTAAAAACTATTACATGCGAATCATCCTTTTTTCTATTTAATGCCACCACTTTGGCCGTTTCGACCATTGTATCAGTTCCGTGAATTACTATAATTCTATCTTCATAGCTGGATAAACAACGCTGAGAAACTTCTTGCCTTTGTTGCTCATTCATGTAAAGGCTATCAATGGCTAAAGGTCCTTCAAGTTGAACCGGAAGGGTACATCTACTCTGTTTAAGAATCCTAGGTAGATTTGACTCTCTAAAAGTTAATTCACCTTTGATTTCATCATAGAACTTATCAAAGGTTCCCCCTGTTGTAATAATTCTTATTCCATCTTTCATCTCAATTATTCCTTTCAAAAAACCTAAGCAAATACTCTTGATTTAGCTTAGACCTAATAATTGGTTTTTTCAAGTTCATTATTCTAATCTTATTTTATTAAATTTAATCAATCAAATCCAATTTTTTGATAATTTGTGTTTTTTTTCGTTCAATAATTTGGTAATAAAGGGTTTCTACTTCTTTAACAGCTGTTTCCCAACTTCTATATAAAGTTTTATGAGCTCCCTCGCCTGCTCGGTCTCTAGCATCTTTATTTTCAATTATAAACTTTAATTTCTCGGCAAATTGCGGAACATCATTCTTTCCAAGAAATCCATTAAAACCATCTTCAATCCCTTCACTCGTGCAACTTCCTTCAATGTAAATAAGAGGTAAATTAAAACAAGCTGCTTCTCTCATTACAAGACAAGATGTATCATATAGAGATGGAAAAATAAAAAGATGGGAAGCGCAGAACAAATCAACAATTTTGGTCCTGTCGGAAATCCTTCCTAAAAATACTATAACATCCTCAAGATTATTATCCTTTACGTATTTTTCATATTTCTCTTTACTGTGACCGTCACCAACAAAGACCATCTTAAATTTTTCTCCTTGCTCTTTTAACAATTTAAGGGAATTTAAGATTAGCATAATATTTTTTTCATCCTTATGCTGGCCAACATATATTAATATAGGTCTATCTTCATCCTGTCCAACACCTGCTAGCTCTTTTCCTTTTTTCTTATTTTCTATAAAAGTTTTTTCATCTGGAACTTCAAAATCACAACCATTTTCGACAACTCTAATATTACCTTTAAATTTATAATCATTAATAATTTTGTTTTTTGAAGCTTCACTAGGTGTCCACACTTCATCCACCATGTAGTAATATTTCATCACAATTGCCATTGCTGAATCACTAATCCAATTATTTTTTACAAATCCATAAATATCATCCCTAAAAAAAGTATGAAAAGTTGAAACTATTGGTATATTATTCCTTTTTGCTATCTTCAAAGCCAATTTTCCTGTGGCAAAAGGGCAATGAGCGTGGACAATATCAAAAGGCATTTTTTCAATCCTTTTCTTCAATTCTGGTCTAAAACTTACTATTCCATAAGGTGCCATACTTTTCATTGGTACAGTAGTTTTTCCGTGTATCGCATAATCAATACCTTCTTTCTTATCATATTCTTTGGAGTTTTTTTCTCCAGAAACTATAGCATAGGCTTCATGCCCTAATTTTCTTAAATTCTTAGTATAATTATTTGCAACATTTCCTACTCCATCCATGACAGGGGGAAAAGAATCGTTAAATTCTCCAATTACAAGATTTTTCATTTTTATGCTCCTATTTGCATTATGACAAAAATTTTCTAATTGTCAACTACGTAACTGAAACAATTTTTACCCCATAAAGTTACAATATAATAATTCGTTTAGAGCACTTCACAACTTACCTACTTTGTTATATGGTGTTAGGAAAAGGGGTAAAAAATGAGGTTTAGGAAAAAGACTTTAATTTTTTGTTATATTCTATTTTTTTCAATAAATTTTTTGTTATTTGCAAATTATTCCAATGCAGATATTATTGAAATAAATTCTCCAATTTACAAACTAATGGACATTCTTTATTCTATTAATGATATTGGAACCCCGTCTAATTCAAGACCTTGGTCAAAAGCTGAAGCAAAGCTCATTTTAAGAAGAATTGACAAAACCACATTGAATCCAAAAGCATTAAGCTTTTACAACAATATTGAAAAAGAAATACTTAATTCAGGTAGATTTAACATTGACGATGAATTTATTTTAGGCTTAGAACTTGATATAAATCTTGAAAACTATTCTCAATCAAAGCCTTCTTACTCCGAAGTTGAAAGTGACTGGGTTTATGATTTTGAAAAAAGAAAAAAACTTCTTGTAGCTAAAATTGAAATGGGAATAGACAACTGGTTTTACACCTATTGCGACCTTTGCTACGGCTGGGGACTTTATAACGATAACGATAACGAATATAATAATATTATCCAATATCCATTTCCCCTTCCAATTGATTATTATGTTGCGGAAGGGGAAAACAAGCATGGGGGTTTTAATTCTCTTTTAGATAATTATTATAATTATTATACTTCTGGAACAGTAAAAATGGCCACCACCCACTCAGTTTACCAAGAGCAATCAATATCAAACATTCCACCCGCTTCAAAATATTTTGACTTTAACTGGCCCAAGAGAGCTATTTTTTCATTGGGTGGTAAAAATTGGAATCTTTCTGTAAACAGAGGAAAAATTGACTGGGGAAATTCCCATATAGGAAATCTAGTAGTTGATAACCATTTAGATTTTCAAAACTTCCTTCGTTTTACAGGTTTTACTGATAAGTTTAAGTATGAATTTCTTGCAATAAATATGAACACAAAAATTTTAGTTACTGAAGATCAACTAAATCCTTATCAACGATTATTCTTAGCCCATAGACTAGAGTTTAGAATTGCAAAAAAACTAAACTTTGTAGTTTCAGAAAATGTGATGTATCAAGACGAAATTTTGGATTTTTCTTATCTTAATCCCGCAAACATATATCACAATTTAAACACTCACGCCACTCTAAATGCAATTGCTCACGTCGAAATTGACTGGCAATTTTTAAAAGGTTTCAATTTATATTCTCAATTTGTTCTTGATCAAGCAAGAGCCCCTAATGAAAATGATTCTCAGACAAGTTCTTGGGGTATTTTAGGAGGACTTGAGTATTCCTCTGCTCTTAATTCCGGTTTATTTACAACAAGTATTGAAGCTGTTTATACAACTCCTCTTCTTTATAGACGGGATATAGTTGATTTTATTGTTTTAATCAGAGAAATTTCCTTTTTCCATAATGAAACAGTTAGATTTGATTATCTTGGGTTCCCTTATGGAGGAGATGACTTATGTTTCCAGTGGGATGCTGATTATTATCTCAACGAAAATACAAGTTTTCATGGATTTATAAGGGCAAATTACCATGGACAGTTTTATATTTATGACAGCCCAAATCAAGATGGTAATCCAACTGGAAGTGCAAATCTCCATTTTGATACAATGCTATCAGGTGATATAATGGATGAAACTTTTACTTTCTCAATTAAAGGTGAAACAGTAATTTTCAAAAATTATCCTTCGCCAAAAATATGGACAGAGATTGACTTTTTAGTCTTTAGAAAAGAAAATAAAAATACAGGCGAAATTACAGAAAAGAAACAGAATGTACAACTAGTACTAGGAATGGGTTTAAGTTTATAATTTATGATTTATGATTTTAAGAAATAAAACGGGAGAAAATTAATGAAAAAAAGAATTTTACTAGTTTTTTTAATTGTTGTGCTAATGGCTATTCCTTTATTTGCTGCTAATAATGGGCAAAAAATAAGGAGTATGAATGATGAGACTTATGAAGCAATTTCATATTTATATGTTAATAAAGGGCTCGCTCAGCCTTCCTTAACAGCGCCATATTCAGATAATGAACTTTCTTTAATGTTGAAGAAAATTCAGAATATGAATTTTACAGAATCTGAAAAGAAAATTTTGAATTATGTTAAAAGTAATTTAAATGAAAAGTTAGATTATGAAGGGGAAGGAATTTCTTACAATTGGGACTTTAATTTTGCCATTGAAAGCTTCATTCATAACAATACGACTGATTTTCAGTCAAGAGATGTATGGAATTATGATAAAATAAATCATAAACCTTTTATCGATATTAACTTTGAAACCTTTGTAGGAGACAACATGTATGGGTTTGGTGATTTCTCCGTTGGACTTGTCGAAACTTTAGCTAATAAATTTGGATCTAGCGTTTTAACAACTAATATTCCAATGGTTCCACCTTCAATTATGTCTGATTTGGACTTTAATATGCCTTATAGAGCTTTTGTTGCTGCTGGTGGTGATTATTGGTCTTTTGAAGTAGGACGTGATCGTCTTAGTTGGGGTGGCGGAGTGACTGGAAACTTAACAGTCAGTGACAATCTTCTTTATCATAATCTAGCAAGAATCACTACTTTCGGTGATAAGTACAAATATACCTTTGTAACTTCATTCTTCCCACATCCTTCAATGTACATAACTGAACCACATTATGATAATGATGGGAATATAATAGAAAAATATGATGATGATGGGAATATAACAGAAGGATATGATTATGATCCACTGAAAGGCTTAGCTCAAGATGGAGATCAAAATGGCATAAACATGTATATGGCACATCGTCTTGAATGGAGACTGTTTAAAGATAGAATGAATATTAC